>CABSBF010000030.1 GCA_902475855.1 uncultured Eubacteriales bacterium | reverse complement strand
TTTTTTATGAATTCTGATGTTGCCACTTTATTGTTCGATTTTCTCAAGGTATACTTTAACATATATGAAAAAACGAGGTTGACATATGAGTTCTTTTATTCAGTTTGAAAATGTGGAAAAGCGCTACGGCGCTGGTGCGGCGTCCGTGCTTGCGCTGCATGACGCGACATTTACAATTGAAAAGGGCGAGATTTGCGTGATCGTCGGGCCTTCGGGCGCCGGCAAGACGACACTGCTGAACATTCTCGGCGGGATGGACACACTGAGCACCGGCCGGGTGTTTCTCGACGGACGGGAGGTTTCTGCCTTTAATAAACGGCAGCTTGCCGATTACCGCCGCCGTGATATCGGCTTTGTGTTCCAGTTTTACAACCTGATCCCCAATCTCACGGCGCTTGAGAATGTCGAGATCGCATCGCAGATCGTCAAGGATCCCCTGCCTGCGGCGCAGGTTCTGCGCGATGTCGGTCTGGGCGAACGCATGGCGAATTTTCCGGCGCAGCTTTCCGGCGGCGAGCAGCAGCGCGTTGCGATTGCCCGGGCGTTGGCCAAGCGGCCGCAGCTTCTCCTTTGCGACGAGCCGACCGGCGCGCTCGACTACAACACCGGTAAGCAGATTCTCGCGCTTTTGCAGGCACAGAGCCGAGAAAACGGTATGACCGTCGTCATCATTACGCACAACTCCGCTCTGACGGCGATGGCCGACCGTGTGATCCACATCAAAAACGGCACGGTGCAGTCCATGCAGACCAATGAGCATCCGATGCCGATCGAGGAGATTGAATGGTAATGGGCAGCGCGTGGAGAAAAAACAATCTGCGGGAGCTGCGGCATTCACTGGGACGCTTTCTGGCCATTCTTGCCATTATCGCGCTGGGCGTGGGCTTTTTTGCGGGACTGAAGGCGGCGAAGCCCGCGATGCTGCTTTCGGCAGGAGAGTACATTGAGGAGACGAAGCTCTTTGATTTTCGACTGCTTTCGACGCTGGGCCTGACGCAGGAGGACGTGGACAGCTTTGCCGCCCTCTCCGGTGTGGAGACGGCGGAGGGCGCGATCACGGTGGACGCCGTAACCGAGCTGGACGACAAGGAGCGGACGATGAAGCTCCTTTCTCTGCCGGATAAGGTCAGCATGCCGCAGGTCACGGCGGGCCGCCTGCCGGAAAAGGCGGACGAATGTCTGCTGGATGCGAATCGCTACGGCGAAGAGCTCCTGGGTCAGACCCTGCGCGTCACGCGCACATCCATAGACGACTGCCTTGCGGAGAAGGAATTCACCGTCGTGGGTCTGTGTACTTCGCCGTTGTATCTGAATGTGGAGCGCGGCACGACGGCGCTGGGCGGCGGCAGCATTGACGCCTATGCCTATGTGCCGGCCGGGGCTTTTACGCTGGACTATTTTACGGAGATCGCGGTTCGTGTGGCGGATGCCGACCGGACACTCTACTCCGATGAATACACCAAGTCGACCGACGCGCTGCGCCCGGCGCTGACCAAGGCGCTGGCGGAGCGCGCACAGATTCGCTATGACGATGTGATCGACACAGCGCGCAAGGCACTGGCCGAGGCGCAGGCGGAGTACGACAAGGGCGAGGCGGAATATCAGGCGCAGCGCGCCGATGCCGAGTCGGAGCTGGCGGCGGCCAAGCGGAAGCTGGACAGCGGCCGTGCGGAAATTGCGCAGAACCGGCAGAAGCTGGAGGACGCCGAAAAAACGCTGGAGGAAAAGCGTACCGAGCTGGAATCCGGTGAGGCCGAGCTCGCCTCTGGGGAGTCGCAGCTTGCTGCGGCGAAGGCCGATGCCTACGCACAGCTCGACGCAAAGCAGAAGGAACTGGATGAAAACCGCGCCAAAGTCGAGGACGGTTTGGCGAAGTTCAATGCAACGGGGCTTCCGGTGCAGTATGAGGCGCTGCTCGTTACGCGCCGGCAGATGGAAGAACGGCTTGCCGGGCTGGAGGTGGGCTCGCCGGAGTATCTGGCCTGCAAAGCGCTGCTGGACGCGGCGCAGATGCTGATTGATCAGTTTGAGAGCAACGAGCAGTTCCAGCAGTATCTGCAGCTCAAGGACGCCAAGGAGCAGCTAGATGCCGGACAGGCCGAGCTGGACGCTGCGCGCGCCGAGGCGGATGCCACCTTTGCCTCCAAGGAGGCCGAGCTGGCGGCGGCACGGCAGAAAATCGCCGACGGTAAGACACAGCTTGCGCAGGGCGAGCAGGAGATCGCCGACGGCAAGGCGCAGCTCGACGCTGCAAGCGCCCGGCTTGCGCAGGGGCAGGCCGAATATGAGGCCGCCTATGAAACGGCCCAGCAGGGCTTCGCGGAAGCGGAGGAAAAGCTGGCGGAGGGCAGGGACGCGCTGGAAAAAGCGCAGATCGAGGTGGAAAAGATCGAACATCCCTCCACCTATGTCCTTGACCGCGGCACCAACACGGGCTATCTCTCCTTCAAGAGCGATTCCTCCATTGTGGAGGGCGTCGCGAAGGTGTTCCCGCTGTTTTTCTTTCTCGTGGCGGCGCTCGTGTGCATCACGACCATGACACGCATGGTGGATGAGCAGCGCACGCAGATCGGCACCCTCAAGGCGCTCGGCTATTCCGACGGCGCGATCGCATGGAAATACACCTCCTATTCCGGCTCCGCCGCGCTCATCGGCGCGGTCGTGGGCTTCCTGCTCGGGACTTTCCTCTTCCCGCAGGGGATATGGAAGGGCTACTCCATGCTCTACAACTTCACCCCCTGGCTGAAGTACTACTTCGATCCGCTGATGGCGGCGATTTCCGTCGCTGCGGCGCTGGCCTGCTCGGTGGGGGCGACCTTCTTCGCCTGCCGCGCGGAGCTGCGCCAGCTTCCCGCCGGTCTGATGCGCCCCAAGGCGCCCAAGCCCGGCAAGCGGATTCTTCTTGAGCGGCTGCCCTTCCTGTGGGGACGCCTTTCCTTCCTGCACAAGGTTTCGATCCGAAATATCATGCGTTACAAAAAGCGCCTGTACATGATGCTTCTGGGCATCGGCGGCTGCACGGCGCTGATCGTCGCGGGCTTCGGCATTCGCGATTCCATTACGACCGTCGCGGACGATCAGTTCGGCACGATCACGCATTATGACATCTCCGCGACCTTCTCCACACCCATGGACGAGACGCAGCAGGCTGCCTTCCGCGAGCGTTTTGCCGACGCCGACGAGTGCGTCTTTGCCGAAACCGGCTCCTACGAGATCAAAACGGCGAAGGGCGCCTACACGCTGAACGTCGTCGCGACGGATGATATGGACATCACAAAACTGATCGGCTTCCGAAACGGCGAGCAAGAGGTCGCCTATCCGCAGGAGGGCGCGCTCATCGACCGCGCACTGGCCGCGGCGCTCGGCGTCAAGGCGGGCGATACGATCACGGTCAGCGTCAGCGAAACGCAGAAGGTGGAGCTGCCCGTCGCCGGTCTGGTCGAAAACTACGTCTATCACTACGCCTACATGACCGGGCAGACCTACGAGCGGCTGTTCGGCACGAGCTGCCAGTACAAAACCGCCTATCTCACGACGGACGGCGACTCCTATGCGCTGGGCGCGGAGGTCGCGGATCATCCGCGCGTGGCCAATGTCACGGTCGTGGCCTCGCTGCGTTCCCTGGTGCGCAATATGATGAAAAGCATGGATTATATCGTCGCGCTGGTCATCGGAAGCGCCTGCGCGCTGGCGCTGGTCGTGCTGTTCAATCTCTGCAACATCAGCATCACCGAGCGCGTGCGCGAGATCGCCACGGTGAAGGTGCTGGGATTCTACCGCTCGGAAACGCGGTTTTACGTGTTCCGCGAGGTGATGATGCTCACCTTCCTCGGCGCGGTCGTGGGGCTGCCCTGCGGCTGGGCGCTGCATCGGTTCATCATGCAGCAGATCCGTCTGGACATGGTGTCCTTCCAATCGCAGGTTACGCCCCTGAGCTACGGCCTGTCCTTCCTGATCACCATGCTGCTCGGCTCCGTGGTATGCGTCCTGCTGGCGCGAAAGATCGACCGCATCGACATGGCCGAATCGCTGAAATCCGTGGAATAAAAAACGGCCCACCCGTTCGGGCGGCCGCGAAAAAAAGCCTAACGGCGTGACGAAAGTCACGCCGTTACAGCGTGTCGAAAAACTCTTTTCGACACGCTGACAGACTGCAAAAAGGTTCGGAAGACAAGCAACTCACGCCCGTCGGCGTACATCGGTACGGTAGGGTGTGAGTTGCGCAGTAAGTCAAAATCCTTGCGAAGCAAGCGATTTTTTTAGGCTATAAAGTTCAGAATACTCTGATTTTAAAAATCAAAACGCAGACAGTAAAAGACCATTAAATAGGTGAACTGATTTTGACGGTTTCGGACTTTTTTGACAGTCTGTAACGGCGTGACGAAAGTCACGCCGTTATTCTATTAAGATAAGGTCAGGTTCCGCGCTCCAGCCAGATCAGCAGCACCGCGATGTCCGCAGGGGAGACGCCGGAGATGCGCCCGGCCTGCCCGACGGAGCGGGGGCGGATCTGTGCGAGCTTCTGCCGCGCCTCCAGCCGCAGGCCCGCAATGGACTCGTAATCAGCGTCCGGCGGGAGCAGGCGCTCCTCCTCGCGGGAGAACTCCTCGATCTGCTTCTGCTGGCGCTGCAAATAGCCCTCGTATTTGACGCGGATCTCGACCTGACGCGTGACTTCCCTGGGAAGCGCCGGGCGCGTGCGGTCGAAGGGGGCAAGCATATCGTAGCTCAGCTCCGGACGGCGCAGCAGGTCGATCAGGCGTGCCGCGCTGACGACCGGCGCGGAGGACACGCTCTCCAGAAAGCGGTTGAGCTCCTCGGTCGCGGGAGTGCCGGTCGATTCCAGACGGCGGATCTCCGCGCGCACGGCGGCGTATTTTTCCTCCACGGCGGCAAGCTGCGCGTCGGAAATAAGGCCGATGCGGTGACCGATGGGCGCAAGGCGCTCGTCGGCGTTGTCCTGCCGGTGCAGCAGGCGGTACTCGCTGCGCGAGGTCATGATACGGTAGGGCTCCTCGGTGCCCTTGGTGACCAGATCGTCTATGAGCGTGCCGATGTAGCCGTCCGAGCGGCGCAGGATCAGCGGCTCACGGCCTTGGATCGCCAGCGCAGCGTTCACGCCGGCGACAAAGCCCTGCACCGCGGCCTCTTCATAGCCGGACGAGCCGTTGAACTGGCCCGCGCCGTAGAGGCCGGGGACTTTTTTGCACTCCAGCGTGGGGTAGAGCTCCGTGGGATCGACGCAGTCGTATTCGATCGCGTAGGCCGGGCGCATCATCTCCGCGTGCTCCAGCCCTGCGACGGTGTGCAGCATCGCAAGCTGCACGTCCTCCGGCAGGCTGGAGGAAAAGCCCTGCAAGTACATCTCCTCCGTGCCGAGGCCGCAGGGCTCGAGAAAGAGCTGGTGGCGGGGCTTGTCGGCAAAGCGCTCGACCTTTGTTTCTATGCTGGGGCAGTAGCGCGGGCCGATGCCCGTGATGGAGCCGTCATACAGGGGGCTGCGCGAGAGATTTTCGCGGATGATGCGGTGAGTCTCGGCGTTCGTGTAGGTGAGGTAGCACACGGCGCGGTTCTCCGGCGCCGTATGAGTCGAAAAAGAGAAGGGCTCCGGCGTTTCGTCGCCGGGCTGAAGCTCCATTTTGGAAAAATCGACGCTGCGCGCGTTGATGCGCGGCGGCGTGCCGGTCTTGAAGCGGCGCAGGTTCAGGCCGAGGGCGCGCAGGGAGCCGGTCAGCTCCAGCGCGGCGCGCATCCCGTCCGGGCCGGAGGGCAGGCTCACTTCGCCCGTGATAACGCGGCTGTCGAGATAGGTTCCCGCCGCGATCACGCAGGCGCGCACGCGGTACTCCGCGCCGAGCTGCGTCACCACGCCGCTTACGCGGCCGTTTTCGGTCAGGATATCCGTTACGGTGGCCTGCTTGAGATCCAGATTTTCTTGACATTCCAGCGTATGCTTCATAAATTCCTGGTACCGGCGGCGGTCGGCCTGTGCACGCAGGGAGTGGACGGCGGGGCCCTTGCCGCGGTTGAGCATCCGGTACTGGATGCAGCAGGCGTCCGCGGCACGCGCCATTTCGCCGCCGAGGGCGTCCAGCTCGCGCACGAGGTGGCCCTTGCCCGTGCCGCCGATGGCCGGGTTGCAGGGCATATTGCCCACGGCGTCGAGATTGATGGTGAAGATCACGGTTTTCAGGCCGAGGCGGGCGGCGGCCAGCGCCGCTTCGATTCCGGCGTGGCCCGCGCCGACGACGGCGATGTCATAGGTTCCGGCAAAATAGCGCATGGAGATCAAGTCCTTTACGAAAGAGGTTGCAGTTTGATTTTTGCAAAGCGGCGCGGATAGGCCGGGGGCGTCGGGCGCACCTTGCGGATAACGATCACGCGGTGCTCCGCGCCGCCGATGTCGTAGGTTTTGACTGCCTCGACCTTGCCCCCGAGGAGGCAAATGCCGCGCGCGGCCTCGTCCAGTTCCTCCTGCGCCGCTGCGCCCTTCATTGCAAGGAAGGCGCCGCCGACCCGGACGAAGGGAAGACAGAGCTCGGCGAGGATATTTAAGCGCGCCACCGCGCGGGAAACGGCAAAATCATAGCGCTCGCGGGCGGGGAACTCCTCCGCGCGCGCCGCGACGCATTCGGCCTCCACGCCCATGGACGAGAGCGTTTCGTCCAGCCAATGCACACGCTTTTGCAGGCTGTCGAGCAGGGTCAGGCGGATGGAAGGCTCGGCCAGTTTCAGCGGCACGCCGGGGAAGCCCGCGCCGCAGCCGACGTCGATGAGGGATTTGCCCCTGAGATCGGCGGCGGTCAGGAGGGTCAGGCAGTCGGCAAAGTGCAGGCGCGCCACGGCCTCGGGATCGGTGATGGCCGTGAGGTTCATGACCTTATTTTTTTCCAGCAGTGCCGCGCCGAAGGCGCAGAAGCGGTCAAGCTGCGCCTCCGTCAGGGGGATGCCTAGGCGCAGCGCCTCGGCACGCAGAGTTTCTTTCATGGATGTTCCTCCGTGTAGATGAGGGTCTGCACGCCGGTCGTGCGCACAAGGGCGGTTTCCGGAGCGCGCAGGACGTAACAGACGGCGTGCAAGACGGCCAGATTGCCGCCGAGGTTGTAGATCAGGATCAGGTAGACGATCCAGAACCAGTCCGCCGGGACGAGGAAACACACGCCCAGCAGGGCGGCCGTCCACAGAAGCAGCGGGCTCAGTGCGGCCAGCGCAAAACGGCCGCGGGAAAAATAGGCGTAGCTGCCGGGAATTTGCAGCAGACCCTGCCGCCGCCAGCAGGGCGCCTGCCCGCCGAGCAGCCGCAGGAGCAGCGCCCGCGTGAGCTGATAGCCCTGTGCGTAGAGGAACAGTCCGGCGGCCAGCGCCGCGATGCGCAGGAAATAGACCGAGAATCCGGCCTCAAACAGCGCCTTGAGCGGCGCAAAGCCGCGCCAGACCCAGCCGAGCGCGATCAGGCAGAGGCCGAGAACGGCGGAAAACAGATTCCAGCGCCGGTATTCCTTCGGGTCGGCGCGCAGGTTCAGCTTGCCGGTCATGGCGTAGCCGCGGGGGATGTCGTTGACGTTTGCCATAAGCGCTCACTTTCCGACGCAGAAGCGTTCAAAGATACGGTTGGTGATGTCCTCGCGGACGGTGCGCCCCGTGACCTCGCCCAGCGCCTGCATGGCAAGCTCCACGTCCGTCAGGACGGCGTCCGGCGTGATACAGGCCAGAAGTGCCGCCTGCGCACGGCGCAGCGCGTCCTGCGCCTGTGTCAGCGCGCCGAACTGCCGCGGATTGGTCAGAAGGGAGCCGTCGCAGTGCGCATCCGAGGCGAAGCGGCGGGCGATCTCCCGCGTGAGCGCATCCAGCCCCTCGCCCGTCGAGGCCGAGAGGGTAAGCACGGTGTCAAAGGGCAGCTCCTCCGGAGAAATGCACAGGGGGAGATCCGACTTGTTGATCACGGCGATGTGCTCCGGCGCAGCGAGCGCGGCCTGCATGGCGCGCCTGTCCTCCGCGTCCGGTGGCTGCGAACCGTCGCACACGAAAATGGCAAGCTGCGCCTCCCGCGCGGCCTGCTCCGAGCGCTCCACGCCCATGGCCTCGATGCGGTCGCCCGCCTCGCGGATGCCGGCGGTGTCCGTCAGGCGCAGCAGAACGCTGCCGACCCTTACCGGCTCCTCTACGGTATCGCGCGTTGTGCCGGCAATTTCCGTGACGATCACGCGGTCGAAGCCCGCCAGGGCATTGAACAGGGAGGATTTTCCGGCGTTCGGCCGCCCCAGAAGGACGGTGCGGACGCCCTGCTTGAGAATTTTTCCGCGCTCATAGGTGGAAAGCAGCGCGGAAACGGCCTCCGCCGCGCGGCGGAGGGTCTGTGCCAGCTCGTCCCGGCCGAAGTCCTCAATGTCCTCGTCCGGGTAGTCGAGCACCGCATGGAAATGACTGCACAGGTCGCGCAGATCGTTGTAAACGGGGTCGATGCGCCGCAGCAGCGCGCCGCCGAGCTGCCCTGCGGCGTTGGCCGCAGCCTCGGCGGTTTCCGCGTCGATCAGGTCGATCACGGCCTCGGCCTGTGTCAGGTCGAGCTGGCCGTTCAGAAAGGCACGCCTGGTGAATTCACCGGGCAGCGCCTGCCGCGCGCCCGCGGCCAGAAGCGCCTCCAGCCCGGCGGCCAGCATGGCGGGCGAGCCGTGGCATTGCAGCTCCACGGTGTCCTCCCCGGTGTAGCTGTGCGGGGCGCGGGTGTAGACGGCCAGCGCCTCGTCGATCACGCGCCCCTGCCGGTCATGGAGCGTGCCGAGCATGAGCTTGCGGTTCGGAGCCTGCGCCAGCGGAAGCCCGCCGCGCAGGGTAAAGACCCGGCCCGCGGCCTCGGCGCAGCCGGGACCGGACAGCCGGAGAATGCCGATCGCACAGGGTACTTTGCCCGTGGCGATGGCGGCAATGACATCGCTCATTTGATCTGCGCCTCCAGAAAATCTGCCAGCTCTGCAACGCGCCCCTCGGCAAAGGGGGATTCCAGTCCGTTTGCCTCCGCGAAGGCCAGAAGCGTCGAACCGGCGGCGGTGTAGAGCATATCGGTGTATTTTGTCAGTCCCGCGCCCTGCGTCTGCTGCTCCAGCGCGTAGATTTGCAGCGCAAGGTCGTTGGAAACGCAATAGCTGATCATATAATACGGCGCAATGAAGAAATGCTGGATCTCGAACCAGCCCATGGAATCGTAGGTTTCAAAGCCCTCGGTCGCCATGCCGTATTCCTGATTGCACTGCAAAAACAGGGCGTTCACGTTTTCCTGCGTCAGTTCCTCGTCCGGCAGGGCGAACACGCGGCATTCAAAGTCGTAGTAGCATGCCTGCGAGAGGAAGGTCAGAAGGGAATCGGTCATCTTGCTCTGTTTGAGGGCGTAGCGGTGCAGGACGGACAGATCCGCCGCGTCCAGCGTCAGGTATTCCAGCCCCTGGGAGAAGACCTCGGCGACGTCCGTGGAGTCGGTCAGGTTGCAGTTGACGAAGCCGTCGGTGAAATGGCCGAATTCATGCGCCGCCGTCAGAAGGTCGCGGAGATCGCCCACCGGGGAAATGTACATGAAGGGCGCCTCATAGTCCTCCAGATAGGTTTCGTAGGAGCCGGGCATCTTGCTCGAGGAGGAGGAAATGTCATAGAGCTCATAGGCCTGAAGGAAGCTGTAGGCGGTGGCAAATTCGTGCCCCAGCGCGGTGACCGCACCCTCCAGCAGCCGCATGATCTCGTCGGAGTCCGTGCTGGGCAGCGGCGCGGCGGAGTAGCCTGTAAAAAGCGGTACCAGCTCGGCGCGCACGTCGGCAAGGTAGCGCTCGGCCTGCGCGGGGGTGTAGTCGCGGTAGTAGGCAGTGTCGTAGGCGTATTCGGCATAGCTGGCGTAGCCCGTCTCCTGCGCCAGTGCGCGGCGGGTCTTGACGAGCCGGATAAACAGATCCGACGCCAGGGGGTTGTATTTCTCGCAGTAGAGGTCGATGAGGGCGTAGTATTTTTCATAGTCCTGCGTGCTTGCCAGCGCCTCCGAGAACAGGACCTCCTCGCCCTCGTAGGTGACGGTCATGTCGCTTGTCAGGGCCATGTACTGCGCCTGAAGGTCGGCCTCCTGCTGCATCAGCTCGACGACTCTGGGATTGGAGTAGATGCCGTCGCCGTCATAGCCGAGGAAGAAATCCTCTCCGAAATAGTCCGACTCCAGCGCGTCGCGCAGGGGAGAGGCGGCCATTGCACAGTAGCAGTCCTCCAGTGCCTTTTCCACCAGCGGGGTCTGCTCCTCGCACCAGAGGTACTCCGTGTTGAGGTATTCGTTGTTCAGATCCAGCGTGTAGCGGATGTAGACGAGGTTGCTCATGGTGTAAAAATGGACATACTGCTCGTAGGCGGCGACATAGCCATCCAGCACGTCGAGCTTTGATTTTTCCGCAGCGTCTGCGCCCACCTGTTCCAGTGCGGCGCAGAGCGCGTCCACATCCGGGCGCTCATACGGCATCTCGGAAAAGACGACAGGGTCGACATGGGGCGGATAGGGGCGGGTATAGTCGGTGTAATCAATCGCACCTGCGGAATAGTCCGGGCGCTTCCAGTCCGGGGAGGGAAGGGTGGTCAGCAGTTTGCTGATGGTGGCCGTGAGAAGTCCGCAGCCCTGCAAGCACAGAGAGAAGGCAAGAATCAGTGCCGTCAGGACAAGAATCCGTTTTTTCATGGGGAAAACCTCCATTTTTGTTCTGATGGTATCATAACATATTCTTCGGAAAAAGAAAAGCGTTCAGAGCACCTGTAGGATACAGCCCTTGAGGTACAGCGCATAATCGGCGTTCAGGTCGGCCGGATGGTCGCGCGACTGGGTCAGGCGTTCCAGAAGGCGCACGGGGCGGCCGCAGTCGGCCGCGGCGTCGCGGAGCATTTTTTCAAAGAGCGGGGCGGTCATGTACTGGCTGCATGAGCAGGTGACGAGGAAGCCGCCCGGCTCGCACAGGCGCATACAGCGCAGATTCAGCTCTTTGTAGCCGCGGTAGGCGCCGTCAAGTGCGCTTTTACTCTTGGCAAAGGCCGGCGGGTCGCAGATGACGAGACCAAAGTGCCGGCCCTCCTCCGTGTAGCGCTTGACGAGGTCAAAGGCGTTGGCGCAGGTGGTTGTGATGCTGCCGGCCACGCCGTTGCGCGCGGCATTCTCGCGCACCATGGCCAGCGCGGCTTCGGAGACGTCCGAGGCTTCGACACTTTTCGCGCCGTAGAGCGCGGCATGGACGGAGAAGCCGCCCGTGCAGCAGCAGAGGTCGAGCACCGTGCGCCCGGCGGCGTAGGGCTTGAGGCGGCCGCGGTTTTCCTGCTGGTCGAGGAAATGGCCGGTTTTCTGGCCGTTTACCAGATCGACCCGCATGAGCGCGTCGTGCTCGCGGATGATCAGCTCCTCCGGCACCGTGCCGTAAAGGCAGCCCTTGCGCTGCTGCATACCCTCCTTTTCGCGGACGGCGACGTCGTCGCGTTCGTAGATGCAGCGGGGAGCAAAGAGCTCGACGAGCGTTTCGACGATCTCGTCCCTGCGCAGCTCCATGCCGAGGGAAACAATCTGAATGGAGAGGCAATCGCCGAACTTGTCCACCGTCAGGCCGGGCAGGCCGTCCGATTCGCCGAACACCACGCGGCAGGCATCGGAAAAGCCCAGAAGCTGCCGGTTTTCCCACGCCGCGGCGATGCGGCGGCGGAAGAAATCGCGGTCGATGGCTTCGGTTCGGTCGAGCGTCAGCACCCGCACGAGGATCTTGGAGTTCCCGTTGTAGAAGCCCTTTGCGACGAAGCGCATCCGGCTGTCGCGGACCTCGACCACGCCGCCGTCGGCGCAGTCCTCGTCCACCCAGTCGATTTCGTTGTCATAGATCAGGCGCGCGCCGGCGAGAATGTCCTTCTCCTCGCCGCGCCGCAGACATACCTGTTGCATAGCATTCCTCCTTTGGGGTGGAAAATCCGCCCCTGTCGCGGTGGCAGGGGCGGAAGATCCGATCAATCCAGCGTCAGGCCGGAGAGCACACGCGCGCAGCGCGGGCAGAGTCCCTCCGCATTGGCCTCGGTGGAGTGCATCCAGCAGCGCGGGCACTTCACACCGGCTGCGGGCAGCACCTCAATGCGCATACCGGGGAAGTTTGCGCCGGTACCGCAGACATTTTCCTCCTTAGGCGCGCCGTTTTCCAGCAGCACGTCGGAGACGATGAACAGCTCCGCCAGATCCAGCTCCTTCACGGCCTCCAGCGCGGCACGGGAGGCTTCGTCCTCGGCGTAGAGCGCGACGTGCGCCTCCAGCGCCTTGCCAATGCGCTTGTCGGCGCGGGCGGTTTCCAGAACGCCGTTGACGTCGTTGCGCAGGGCGATGAGCGTGTCCCACTTCTGCATGGCGGCCGCATCCAGCGCGTAGGCGGTGTAGGGCTTGACCATCTCGTTGAGGACGACGTTTCTCGTGTCGTCGCCGCTGCGGTGCGGCATGGCCTGCCAGATCTCGTCGCAGGTGAAGGCCAGAATGGGCGCGAACATCCGCGCCATCGCATCGAGGATCAGGTACAGTGCGGTCTGGGCGCTGCGGCGCTTGAGGCCGTCGCGCTCCTCGCAGTACAGGCGGTCCTTGAGGATGTCCAGGTAGAAGCTTGAAAGCTCCACCACGCAGAAGTCGTTGATCGCATGGGTCAGGACATGGAATTCGTAGTTTTCATAGGCGCGGAAGCCGGTCTCGATCAGCGCGTTGAGCTTCGTCACCGCCCAACGGTCGAGCTCAAGCATCTCTTCCGGCGCGACGAGGTGGTCTGCGTCGAAGCCGTCGAGGTTGCCGAGGCAGTAGCGCGCGGTGTTGCGGAACTTCAGATAGCTCTGCGAGAGCTGCTTGAAGATCTCCTTGGAGCAGCGCACGTCCACGCGGTAGTCCGCGCTCGCCGCCCACAGGCGGACGATGTCCGCGCCGAAGTCGCGGATGAGCTCGGCCGGATCGACGCCGTTGCCGAGGGACTTGTGCATGGCCTTGCCCTCGCCGTCGACCGTCCAGCCGTGGGTCAGGCACTCGCGGAAGGGAGCGCCTTCGCCCAGTGCGCCGACGCTTGTCAGCAGGCTCGACTGGAACCAGCCGCGGTACTGGTCGGCACCCTCAAGATACATGGTCGCGGGCCACTGCTCGGGATGCTCACGGCGCAGGGAGGCGATGTGCGTGGAGCCGGAGTCAAACCAGCCGTCGAGGGTGTCGGTTTCCTTTTCAAAGGTCTTGCCGCCGCAGTGCGGGCAGCTCAGACCCTCCGGCACCAGCTCCATGGCCTCGTGCGCGAACCAGTAGTTCGAGCCGTGCTCGTCAAAGAGCCTGGAGATGTGCGCGATGGTTTCCGGCGTGCAGACGGGCTTGCCGCAGTCCTTGCAGTAGAACACAGGGATGGGCAGACCCCAGCGGCGCTGACGGGAGATGCACCAGTCGGCGCGGTCGCGGATCATGGAGATCATGCGGTCCTTGCCCCACGCGGGCAGCCACTTGACATTGTCACAGGCGGCGACGGCCTCGTCCTTGAAGGACTCGACGGAGCAGAACCACTGCGGCGTGGCGCGGAAGATGATGGGGCTCTTGCAGCGCCAGCAGTGCGGGTAGCTGTGGGTGAATTCCTCGGAGGCGAACAGTGCGCCGGTGGAAACCAGATCGTCGAAGATCGCCTTGTTGGAGGCATCATAACGCATTCCGGCGAACTTGCCGGCGTCGGCGGTCTGATAGCCGCGGTCGTCCACGGGGACGATCAGATCCATGTTGTAGCGGCGGCAGGTCTGGTAGTCGTCCGCGCCGAAGCCGGGGGCGGTGTGGACGCAGCCCGTGCCGGAGTCCATGGTGACATAGTCCGCCACGACCAGCAGGGAATCACGGTCGAGGAAGGGATGCTGCGCAGTCATATACTCGAAGAAGCGGCCGTCGAAGCGCGCCAGCTCTTCATAGTGCCCGATCTTGCCGGCCTGCATGGTCTTTTCGGCCAGCGCGGCGGCGACGATATAGCGCTCACCGTTGTCCGCCTGCAAGAGAACGTAGTCCTCCAGGGGGTTCAGGGCGATGGCAAGGTTGCCGGGCAGGGTCCAGGTGGTTGTCGTCCAGATGATGAAGTAGGTGTTTGCAGTGCCGTATGCGGCCAGCTTGCCCTTATCGTCCTTGACGGCGAACTTGACATAGATGGAGGTGCAGGGGTCGTCCTGATACTCGATCTCGGCCTCGGCCAGCGCGGTCTCGTCCTTCGGGCACCAGTACACGGGCTTCAGACCCTTATAAATGTAGCCCTTGCGGAACATCTCGCCGAAGACCTTGACCTCCTCGGCCTCAAAGTGCCGGTCCATGGTCTTGTAGGGGTGCGCCCAGTCGCCCATGACACCCAGACGGCGGAAGCCGGCCATCTGACGGTTGATGAAATCCTGTGCGAAGGCCTCGCAGGCACTGCGGAATTCCGTGACGGGCATGGCCTTGTGGTTGAGCTTGTTCTTCTTGATGATGGCCGACTCGATGGGCATACCGTGGTTGTCCCAGCCGGGGACATAGGGGGTGTAGTAGCCGCGCATCGCATAGGAGCGGACGATGAAGTCCTTGAGCGTCTTATTCAGCGCGTGACCCATGTGCAGGTCGCCGTTGGAGAAGGGAGGGCCGTCATGCAGGATGAAGGCGGGCTTGCCCTCGTTTTTCTTCAGGAGCTGGCCGTAAACGTCGATTTTGTTCCAGCGCTCCAGCATGGCGGGCTCCCGCTGGGGCAGACCCGCGCGCATGGGGAAATCGGTCTTTGGGGTGATGATGGTGTCTTTGTAGTCCATGGTTTTCCTCCGAAAATGGTAGTTTATGATAGAAAAATGAAATTTTATGATCGTTGGGGCCCCGGAAAGAACCGCAAAAAAAACGCCCCTGTCCCTTGCTCAAGAGACAGAGGCGTGCTCTGCGGTACCACTCCTGTTGCTCTGCAATCGCAGAACCACTCGAAACGCGGTAACGGGCGTGAACCGGCCGCGCCTACGCGCGGGGAAGCGCTGCTTCTCCGTTTCGGACGGCTGCTCCGGGGTGATATTCACGCGGCGCGCCGCTGCCTTGCACCGGCCGGCAGCTCTCTGAAAACGCGCTGGGCGCTGTTTGTCCCCTTCTTCGCAATGCGAATATTCTATAATACTGTAGAATTACCCTTTTCTGGGGTCGTAATTCCTGCCGAATTGCAGATCTTCAAATTTCTTCTGCTTTTCCGGCGAGAGGGATTCAAACCGGCGGGTAACGTTCGGGTCCTGTGCGGGTGCGGGGCCGCGCATCTTCTGCTCCAGCGACTGGTCGATTTCCTCGATCAGCGCGTCGGCCTTGTCCTCCACCGAGGGGTGGGAATTGTCCGCGTCAAAGTCAAAGGCCTTGTGCTCCTTGGCAGGTGCGCTCACGGGCTGCGGCGCGAGAGGATCCTCCGGCGGGCGGGTGAACTGATGCACGCGGGGCTTTTCCTCGGCGGGCGGCTCCGGCGTCTTTTTCCGCAGGGCCTGAAGCAGCGCAAGCTGCTGCCTGAGGGAGTCTTCCGCCTCGTCCAGATAGCTCGACGTGGCGGCCTGCGCCTCGGCAAGACGCTGCTCCTCCTCGGCGATCAGCGCCTCGGCGTGCTTGGCCTCGGAGGTCGCCTCGGCCTCGCGGAGTATCTGCGCGCACTTGCGCTCGGCCTCCGCGACCATCTGGTCGCAGGTCTTCTGTGCGGCGAGCAGGGCGCTCTGCACGGAGGTCTCGTTCTTGCGGTACTCCTCCAGCTTCTCCACAAGGATGCGCATCTTGCTCTTGAGGACGGAATTTTCCTTATAGAGCGTGACGTAATCGGCGGTCAGCGGTTCCAGAAAGTCATCGACGGAATCCATATCGTAGCCGCCGAAGAGGGCCTTTTCAAAGCTGGTATCCTGAATCTGCTGCGGTGTCAGCATACTGGGGTCAACTCCTTTGCGTTTCTGTCTTTTAGAAGTACATCCCGTTGTTTTCCAGTTCTTCGACGAGATCACCCACGACATCGACGTTGTAGGGCGTGATGAGGTAAGTGGAGATGGCGACCTTCTTGATCTTGCCGTCGAGGGCATAGGCGCAGCCGGACAGGAAGTCCACCAGGCGGCGCGCGACGTCCTTATTGGTCGATTCGAGGTTCAGAACCAGAGCCTGCTTGTCGCGCAGGTGGTCTGCGATCTCGGAAACCATATCAAAGCGGTCCGGCTTGACCAGAATGACCTGAAGCTGCGTGGAAGAATTCAGGTTGACGACCTTGCCTGCGCCGCTGCGGGGCAGATCGGGCGCGGAAGAGCGGCTGTAGCTGCTGCCGGAATAGCTGCTGCCTGCGCTGCTGCGGCGGGTTTCGCGGGCGGGCGCGGCGGGCGGCTCGTTATCTAACGGCTCATCATCATAATCATCATAATCATCCTCTTCCACATCGGAATAGGGGTGGGTCAGCTTCTTGATCTCGTCCATAAATCCCATGGGTAAAATCCTCCGTATCGTTTCGATCTTTTTCGTTATTTGTTATAGTTTCGCGCGCCGAAAATCGCAGTCCCGACGCGGATCATGGTGCTGCCGCAGGCGATGGCGTCGGCATAGTCCTCCGACATTCCCATGGACAGGCAATCCATACGGACATTATCGTATTTTTTCGCTGTTATGTCAACAGCTATTGTGTTAATTTTCTCAAAATATCTGCAATTATCGCCCTTTTTTTCCGAAACCGGCGGAATTGCCATGAGTCCGCACAGACGGCAGTGCGGAAATTCGCCCATCCGGGCGGCGATTTCCGGCGCCTGCTCCGGCGTGAAGCCGGATTTGCTCTCCTCGGCGGCGACGTTGATCTCCAGCAGGATGTCCTGCACGAGACCCTGCTTTTCCGCCTCGCGCTCGATGCACTGTAAGAGCTCTATGCGGTCCACCGACTGGATGAGGGCTACCTTGCCCACGACCTGCCGGACCTTATTCGTCTGCAAATGGCCGATGAAATGCACCGGCGCGCCGTCATAGGCGTGCTCGGCCTGCTTCTGCACCAGCTCCTGCACGCGGTTTTCGCCGCAGCAGTCCACGCCCGCGGCGACGGCCTCGCGGACGCGGGCGGCATCGTTCATCTTCGAGGCGGCGCACAGGAGAATGTCCTCCGGCCTGCGGCCGGCGGCCAGCGCCGCGCGCGCCATGTTTTCCCGGATGATCCGGATATTTTCTGCAATCATTCAAACACCTTCCCGTTATAGATGTCGTCCGAGGTCAGGATGATCTCGTCCTGCGGCCAGAGGTTGTCCGTATCGGTTGTGTCCAGTTCGACCACGTAGCCGCCGGCGTATTCGTATAGAATATTCACCGGCTTGAAGCGGGCGCGTGCGCCTTCGAGCACATACACGCCGGCCGCGCCGTCCACATAGTAAAGCGCCTGCGGCTCCACGCTCAGGCCGGAATAGGTCTCAAAGACGATGTCCGCCGTCTGGCGGCGCAGGGCGCTGATGTGCTGCATCAGCCGCTCGCAGGAGAGCACGAGCACGCAGCTTCCGTCCTCATTTTCGCCGATGCGTTCTATGCGCATGGCGAGATTTTGCAGGGCTTCGCCGGAGAAATTCACCGTCAGGCGGTCGCCCTCATAGTGCCCCTCCAGGCGTGCGGCAGGCACCTCGGCGACGAAGTACCATTTCTGGCCGAGGATCAGCCGCCCGAAGGCGTTTGCGGGAGCGGCGGCGGATTCGTGTTCCAGCCTGCGGAGCTGGGCGGTGCTCAGCTCCATCACGGCTTCGGGCGTCAGGGAGCTCTCCAGACCGTCCGCTGCCGCGGAAAAATAGCCGGAAGAGGCCACGGTGACGGTCTGTGTCTGTCCGGCGGCGGCGCTCAGCTCTGCGATGCGGGAGGAAAGCTCGGTGATGCGTGTGTTGACGCTCGCGCCGTCGTCCTCGGAGAGGCTGCGGCGCAGCACCATGGGCTGAAACTTCTCCGACGAAGCCAGTGCGGAGGAGAGCTGCCCGGACTGCACGTACTGCGATGCCTGCACCAGAAGTTCGCGAACCTGAAGATCAAGGGAGGAGTCGTCGCGGTTGCCCAGCCCCTCGGAGGCATAGCTCAACTGGTCGAGCTGCGTTTGCAGGCGCTGAAGCTCCATACGCTTCGCCCGCGCCTCGGCGGAGGGGTAGACCGTGGCGACGGCCTGTCCGCCGCCGACGCGCTCGCCCTCGGCAAGTTCGCACACGACGATGGACTGCTCCGCCGTCAGGAGCTTTTCGGAACGCACCACAAAGCCGGAAACGGTCATCCCGTCGCCGACTTCGCAGCGCACCGCCGCGGTCAGAGCGTAGCTGCTTCCGGATTTGAACAGCACCGAAAACAGAATGTACGCCAGCACGACCGAGGCAAGCACAATGGATATGATTTTTAAGTAAAGTTCACCCTGCTTTTTCATACTCTGTCCTCAAAATGCAGGGCAGCCGGACGCCTATCCGCCGATATGCACCGGCTGCAGGGGAACGAGCGTGGAGATCGCATGCTTGTAGATCATCTGCTGCCGCCCCTCCGAGCTGAGGATGACGGTGAAGCTGTCGAAGCCGGTCACGATGCCCTTGAGCTGAAAGCCGTTCATCAGGAACAGCGTGACGGGTGTGTGCTCTCTGCGCACCTCGTTCAGAATCAGATCCTGCAAATTTTCCGTGTTTGCCATAGGTATTACCTCTCTTCTGTTTGTAATACCTGTATTCTATCAAGTTGTTCTGTCGAAAAAGGGAATTTCCCGCCATGCGGCGGAAAAAAGTTCGGGAAACGGGAGCCCCGCGTCCAGCCAGCGGACGGCCGCGTTGCGGCGGAACCAGGTGAGCTGCCGCTTGGCGTAGCGCCGGGAGGACTGCTGCACCTCTGCCAGCGCCTCTTCCATGGAGCACGCGCCGCGCAGCGCGCGGACGACCTCCTTATAGCCGATGGCCTGCATGGATGTCGCCGAATCCGGCACGCCGGAGGCGAGAAGCGCCTGCACTTCGGCGGCGAGCCCCCCGTCAAACATCTGCCTTGCGCGCAGGTCGATGCGCGCATAGAGCTGCGCACGGTCGGGGAAATTCAGCCCCAGCCAGACGGGGGCATACTTCGGCGGCTGCGCCTGCGTTTCCAGATTGTGCTGGGTGATGGTCTTGCCGGTTTCCAGCCAGACCTCCAGTGCACGGATGACACGCTTGCGGTTGGATGGATGCAGCCGCGCAGCGGCCTCCGGATCGACCTGCCGCAGACGCTCCAGCAGAACCTCTGTGCCCTGCTCGTCCGCGATGCGCGTCAGCTCCTCGCGCCGCCCGGTCTGCGGGTAGGGCGCGAAGCTGCGCCCGGCGATGAGGGCGTCGATGTAGAGCCCCGTGCCGCCCACCAGAACGACCGGCTTTCCGCGCGCGAGGATATCCTGCACGCAGACATCCGCCAGCTCGACATAGCGGCTGACCGAGCAGGGCTCGTCCGGCTCCAATACATCCAGCATATGGTGCGGCACGCCGCCGCGCTCCTCCGGCGTGGGCTTGGCCGTGCCGAGGTCCATGTGCCTGTAGAGCTGCATGGAGTCGAAGGAGACGATCTCCGCGCCCATGGCCTGCGCCAGTTCCACGGAAAGGCGCGTCTTGCCAGAGGCCGTCGGGCCGACGATACAGACGATGTGATCCATACTACGCCCTCTTGAACTGCCGCTCAAGCCGGGCGCGCGTCAGGCAGATGCAGACAGGGCGGCCGTGCGGACAGTAGCGGATGTCATCGCGGGAGAGAACCTCCCGCACCAGCGCCAGCTTTTCCTTTTCGCCGGTGCGGCGGGAGCCCTTGATCGCAGCCTTGCAGGCGATGGTGTGCAGCAGATTGTCGCGCAGACCCTCGGGCGTCAGGTGACGTCCGGCCAGAAGCTCGCCCGCCAGAGCGGTCAGGCTTGCGGCGGCCTCGGAGGGATCCAGCTCCGCCGGAATCTGGCGCAGCGCCAGACTGCCGCTGCCGAAATCCGTGAATTCATAGCCGAATTCCGACAGAAGCGGCGCATTTTCCAGCAAAATCGCGGTCTCCTCGCGCTCCGGCGTGCAGACGATGGGCTGCAAAAGAAGCTGCGGCAGGATTGGCTCGCGGCTGGCGCGGAGCTTTTCAAAAAGGATGCGCTCGTGCGCGGCGTGCTTGTCGATGAGCAGGAGCTCCTCGCCCTGCTCGCATTATGATAAGAGTATTTATTATGTTGACAGTGGTAGTTTAGTTAAGGATGCGAAGAGTGCTGTCTTAGAAAAGGTTAAGTATGTTAGAACTTCTGTTACGGTATATCAAAATAGTGAGGACTCAAAGATTGAATCTTTTATTAAGAAGGGTAATAAAATTGATGTAACTGATTATGATAAACTTCTTGAAGATGGCTCCGTTAATATGTATAAGATTAAGAATGATAATACTGAAGGCTGGGTGTATGGTAAGTATTTGGTTAATGATGAAGAGACCGCTAATGAGGTGTATAATGAGAACTCTGTTTATGATACACATAAGGACCGTAAGTATGGCTTGAGGGAGTTATATGGTGGTAAGGCATCTACTTTGGATTATTATCCTTATGAGAGAGTGGAATTTGAGAATAATAAGCTTCTTAAAAGTGCCAAGGCAATGTATTTGAATGCTGGAACTATTGGTTCTATTGATAGTTATTTGAAGATTGCTAAGGAAAATGGTGTTAATGCAATAGTTGTTGATATTAAGGATGGAGCACTTGCATATAGTTCTGAGGTGGCTAAAGAGATATCTCCAACAGCTTATAAGACTGCGATTAATGATAATAGTTTATATAAAGCCGCTATTGATAAGATTAAAGAGGCCGGTATATATGCTATTGGTAGAATAGTGGTATTTAATGATACGCATTATGCTAAGGATCATCCGGAAGACTGTATTAATTCTACTGGGTGGCCATCTGCTTATAGTAGGAATGTGTGGTATTATAATGTGGAACTTGCTAAAGAGGCTGCTAGAGAAATGGGCTTTAATGAGATACAATTTGATTATGTTAGATTTCCAGAGAATGCTTATAATTTGTCAGTAGCAAAGGCTGACTTTAAAAATAAATATGATGAGGAAAAGGCTGAGGCTGTGCAGAATTTTCTATTCTATGCTACTGATCAGATACATAAAGAGGGTATATATTTATCGGTTGATGTATTTGGTGAATGTTCTAGTGAGTATGTAACAGCATATGGGCAATATTGGCCTGCAATCTCTAATATTGTTGATGCTATTAGTTCAATGCCTTATACGGACCATTTTGGTAGAAGTGTTGATACCTGGACTAATGCATATCAGACAGTTAATAATTGGGCTAAGGGGGCTAGTGCAAGACAAAAAGAAATACCTACACCTGCGGTTGCTAGAACATGGATAACGGCTTATGATACGCCTTATTGGAATCCTAAGGTTATTTATAATGCTGGTAAGATTGAAGATCAGGTAAGGGCATTATATGATGCTGGATTGGATGGTGGATTTATTACTTGGAATTCAGCCTCTAGTTTGGCTAAGTATGAACAGATTAAGAGTGCATTTGCAAAGAATTATGGATAGGAGATATTATGAAATTTATTGAGGTTGAAAATAATAAGTATGAACTTATAAATAATTATAAAGATGGGTTTGACTTGAATGAGTTTACTAGTCATTATACTGATTTCTTTAGTGATTATGATTATATAGTAGGGGATATTGCTTATGGTAAACTTAGGTTAAAGGGCTTCTATGAAGAGACTAAT
>CABSBF010000029.1 GCA_902475855.1 uncultured Eubacteriales bacterium | reverse complement strand
TCACCCCATCCATTAGATATTATATCATACTGTCTAACAAATGGGGCGCTGTTCAGTCCAAAGGGACTTTTTTGACAAGCTGCCTACAAAATTGCAAAAATTTTGTATTTCTATTTTGCAATTTTGGCCGCTGCGGCGGGTTATTGAACGCGAAAGGGAACCCATCTCCGCGCCAAGTGCCGCCGCTACGCGGCGGTTGCGCTCCGAAACGCCTCGCTGCGGCTCGGTGTGACGGTTCCCTTTCACTCTTTCCTTCCCTCCGAAACTTTCGGTTCGATAGATTTTTTGACAGGCTCCCCACCGTTCTTTTTTGCTTCTATTCAAAGAGCAGGCCGAGCCCCAGTCCGGCGGCACCGCACAGCGCCATGACCAGAATGGGATTCCACTTGAAGCGCCGCAGGATTGCAAAGGCTACGGCGCAGAGGGCGAGCCCTGTCCAGCTCACGTTGGCTAGCGCGATCCCTGCACCGCCGAAGGCGACTTGCAGCAGGATGGACAGCCCGGCGGAGGCGATGAGCGCGACGACGACCGGCCGCAGACTGCCGAGAATGCTCTGCATCATGGAAAGAGTCTTGTAGCGGTAGTAGAGATAGGCCAGAAGGGACACGATCAGGCAGGAGGGAAGGATACATCCCAGCGTCGCGATGGCCGCACCGGCTGCGCCGCCGATACGCGTGCCGACGAAGGTGGCAGAGTTGACGGTGATGGGACCGGGGGTCATCTCCGCTATGGTGATGAGATCCGTGAATTCCCTCATGCTGAGCCAGCCATAGCGCTCGACCACCTGACTCTGAATGATGGGCATGGCAGCATAGCCACCGCCAATGCTGAACATTCCGACCTGTAAAAAGCTCCAGAAGAGCTGCAATATCTGTGTGATCGTCATTTTTTGTGCTCCTTCCTGCGTTTTCGGAGTTCTGTGCCGATGCCGATCAGCGCGGCGGCAAGAAGAATATAGACGACGTTGACCTTCAGGAAAAAGCCTGCGGCAAAGGCAGCGACCATAACGCAGATGTGCACCGCGGAACGCTCCTTAAGGACATTGCTGCCAAGGGAGCAGACTACATCCGCAATGACGGCGGCCACGCCTGCCTGCATTCCGCGCAGGGTCAGGGCGACATAGCGGTTTGATGCAAAGGCTGCATAAAAATAGGAGATCACTGTGAGAATGACCATGGGCGGCAGAATCGTTCCGATCACGGCGACCAGCATCCCCGCAAAGCCCGCCACACGCCAGCCGACGAGAATCGCGGCGTTGACAGCAATCGCACCGGGAGAGGATTGCGCCAGAGCCGCAAGATCGAGCATTTCCTGCTCGTCTATCCAGTGCAGTTCATCGACAAATTTTCGCTTCATAAAGGTCACAATCACAAAGCCGCCGCCGAAGGTAAAGGTGCTGATGTACAGCGTTGACCAGAGCAGCTTCCAGAGTGTTTTCCATCTGGACCGGCCATGCTGCTTTTGCTCCATACTTCCTCACTCCAATCATCCTGCTTAGTTTACCACCTGCGCGGCAAAACGTAAATACTATTTTTCAGAAAAAACGGCCACCGGGGCGCAGCGCTCTGCACCCCGGTGGTGTTATAGTTTGCCTTAGACTCTGTGGTCGGACATCGTCTTGCGGATCCAGACGGCGGCTGCCTGACTGACGGCTTCCACGGCGTCTTCAAAGACGCCCTCATTAAACTGTGACTTTTCCAGACCGGTGAGGGTGGCCTTGAGCGTATCCAGATAGCTGTGCAGAATGACCGTGCCGACATTGACCTTGTTGATACCGTTGCGAATGGCATCGCGGACGGCGTCTTCGGGAATGCCTGTGCCGCCGTGCAATACCAGCTTGGTGTCAATTGCCTCGTTGATCTCCGCCAGGCGCCGGATATTCAGCTTCGGCTCCTGCGTATAGAAGCCGTGCGCGTTGCCGATGCCGACAGCCAGCGCATCGACGTCCGTTTCCCGGACAAAGGCGGCCGCGTCCTCCACGCGGGTAAGGAACTCCTCACCCTCCTTGAAGGCAATGCCCTGCCAGCAGGTGCCGCGGATTTTGCCGATTTCGCCTTCAACGAAAACGCCCTTCTCATGCGCGTAGCGGACGACGGTTTTTGTCAGACGGATGTTTTCTTCCATCGTTTCAAGAGAGCCGTCGATCATCACGGAGCCGTAGCCTGCGTCAATCGCCTGAAAGCACATCGCGGGAGAGGTGCTGTGATCCAGATGGTGAACAACGGGGACACTCGCATATTCGGCAGCCGCCTTGCCAATGCCGCTCAGATAGCCGAGCCCGACATTCTTCACGACCGGCGGCACCTGCTGCAAAATAATCGGCGCACGCTCACGCTCTGCGGCGCGGATGATGCCGAGCGCAGTCCAGAGGTCGGCGTAATTGAAGGATACGACGGCAAAATGCTCCTCATCTGCCCATTCAAGCAGACTCTTCATGGTGATGTTCATTGCGGTTTTCCTTTCTGATGTTGTTGAGAATAGATGTCCAGTTCCTCCAGCGTACACGCAGGGGCAGCAGCACCGAGCACCTCGGCGGCGCGTGCGCCGGCGGCGTTCGCGGCCGTGACGCAGGAGAGAATCTCATGACCGGAGGTCAGTGCGGCGAGAAAAGCACCGGCAAAATTATCGCCGCAGCCGGTGAAATCGACCGGGCGGATACGCAGTCCGTCCAGATGGCCGCGCGCAGTTTCGGTATCGTAATAGCAGCCGTCGCCGCCCAGCTTGATCACGACGTTTTTCGCGCCGAGCCTGCGGAAGATCTCCGCCGCGGCGACGGGATCGTTTTCGCCGGTGAGCTGCCGGGCCTCGCCCATGCTGGGCAAAAAGTAGTCCAGATGCGCAAGATAGGGAAGTATCTGTTCCAGAGCCGCGTCCGGCGGGGGAGTGGTCGTGTCTGCTGCGGTCAGTGCGCCGCAGGCCTGCGCTCGGCGCAGAACGTCTGCCGTGAGCGCGCCGCAGCCGAACAGACTGTTGATGCACACGATCTTTGCCTGCCGCAGAAGCACATCCGGCACGTCTTCGCCGCAAAAGGCGGCATTCGCGCCGAGAGAGGCAACATAGGAGGCCTCATTGTCTGCCTGAATCAGGTTTACAACGGTTCCGGTGCCGCGCTGCGGGTCGGTGACAAGTGCGTGCGTGTCTACCCCGAATGCTTGCAGCGTCTGCGTCAGGACTCTGCCCTGCAAGTCGTTTCCAATCCTGCCGCAGATGGCCGCGCTGCCGCCGAACTTCTGAAAAGCGGCGGCGCAGTTGACCGCGTCGCCGCCTGTTCCGAGAGCAATGCGCGGGACATAGGATTGCTTTCGGCTGCACATCTCTGCGGCGAAGCCCGCCACAGAGATGTCAAAGTTCAGCATACCGAGGAACAATGCGTCGAAGTGCCGCTCCATATTATCGAATCTGCTGCTGGCCGCTGGCCGCGTAGATTTCATACCACTCGTAATGCTCGAGCTTGAGTTCGGTTGCGCGGATCGCGCAGTCCAGACGCGCCAGCTTGCTGCTGCCGTTGAGGGGCATTGCACCGACGGGATGATACATGATCCATGCGTAAACCACGGTCGCTACGTCCGTATTGTGACGTTCCGCGATTTTTTCCAGAACGGCGCGCGCCTTGACGCAGGCTTCGTCGTCCGAGGTGAAGAGGCGGCCGCCGGCGAGAGGGGACCAGATCATCGGGTGGATCTTCTTCACGGTCAGAAGATCCATCATGCCGGAATTGAAATGCTCAAAGCAGACGGGGTTCCACTCGATCTGGTTGGTGACGAGCTCACCGTCCATTGCCTCATTCAGCGCATTGAACTTGAAGGGGTCGAAGTTGGAAACGCCGACTTCGCGCACCAGGCCGTCCTTCTTGAGCTGCTTGAGGGCACGGGCAGTTTCCCACACGTCCAGGCAGGGATCCTCACGGTGAATAAGGTAGAGATCAAGGTGGTCGGTGCCAAGGCGCTCCAGACTCTCGCGGCAGGAGCGCATGACGCGGTCATAAGAGGTATTGTAGTAGCCGAAGCCGTTTTCCTTGAAGATGCCGGTCTTGGAAACCAGCTCAATGCGGCCGCGGATGGTGGGATCGGCTTTGAAAGCGCGGCCCATCAGGGTTTCGCAGAGCGTATCGGCATAGATCTCGGCGGTGTCGAAGCTGGTCACGCCGCGGTCGATGCACTCGTTCATGAAAGCTGCCAGTTCCTTGTCGGACATATTCCAGCCGTCCAGCCGCCAGAAGCCCTGCACGACCCGAGAAAGACTGAGCTGCTTGCTGAGTTCAACTTTTTTCACAATGGTTCCTCCTGTCAGATGATGGATATGATTACGCGTTCTTGCGCATATCAAGAGCGACGGCGCTGCAGATGATGAGGCCCTTGATGATGAGCTGCCAGTTGGGGTTCATGCCGATGAAAGTCAGACCGTAGCTGATGATCGTGAAGATGATGACGCCGATCACTGCGCCGGAGACCTTGCCGATGCCGCCGGAAAGAGACACGCCGCCCACGACGCAGGAAGAAATCGCGTCGAATTCATAGGCGTTGCCGTAGGCGCTGTTTGCGCCGCCGGTTCTTGCGACTTCCAGAACACCTGCGAAGCCGACGAGGATACTCTCAATAACAAAGGCGGAGATGATAATGAACGCAACGTTGACGCCGGAAACCGTGGCTGCGTCCTTGTTGCCGCCGACGACGTACAGATGCTTGCCGTAGACGGTGCGGTTGAGAACAAACCAGACGATGACCGCCACGACGATGGCAATGTACACCAGCAGGCTGATGCCGAAGATCTTCGTGCTGCTGAGCATGGTCAGACTTTCCTTGATGCCGCCGATCGGCTGGGAACGGTTCGGCTCCTGCGCGAAGTACAGGCAGTTGATGCCGTAGACGATGGTGGACATACCGAAGGTTGCGATGAAGGGAGCCATGCGGAGCTTTGCAATCATGAAGCCGTTCAGGAGGCCGATGACGGCGACGACGGCCAGCGCGATGAGAATGGGGATGATGACGGGGAGATCCGGAAGATTCGGATAGAAGCGGCTTGCGTAGGTCATGGTCTGCGTCATGGACGCGACGATGACGGCTGCAAGACCGACCTGACGGCCGCCGGCCAGGTCCGTGCCGCCGAGCAGCAGCGGGAACATCAGGCCAAGTGCGCAGATCAGCTTGATGGAGGACTGGGTGAAGATGTCCTTAAGAACGCGCCACTGCAGGAACGACGGCTCGATGATAATGATGACCGTGATCATCAGCAGAAGCACAAGCACCAGCGCTTTGTCCAGCAGAAGCTTTTTGAAATTTTTCTGTTTCAATGAATGTGTCATTCTGTCTTTCCTGCCTTTACCGTTTTTGGTGAGAATTTGGTTGCGAGCTGCATCACATTGACCTGTGTTGCCTCGTCGTGGTCGAGAATGCCGGTCATCCGGCCCTCACACATGACCAGAACCCGGTCGGACATACCGAGAAGCTCCGGCATTTCGGAGGAGACCATGATGATGGCATTGCCTTCCTCGGCAAGCTCGCGCATGATCTTGTAGATTTCGTATTTGGCGCCGACATCAACACCGCGGGTCGGCTCGTCGAGAATCAGAACGTTCGCCTGCGCCAGCAGCCACCGGCCGACCAGAACCTTCTGCTGGTTGCCGCCGGACAGATACTTGATCTGTACCTGATTGCTTGCCGCGCGCACATCGAGCTTTTTGGAGACCTCATTCACAGGCACCTCCAGCTTTTTGGGGCTGATGATGCGGAGCTTGTTCTTTACATAGCGCTTGTAGGCGGACACGAGCGTGTTGTCCTTCACGGAGAGCATCGGGATGATGCCTGTCACGCGGCGCTCCTCGGTCAGCAGGCCGAAGCCGTTTGCAATGGCTTCTCTGGGCGTGCGGTTGCGCACGGCTTTGCCGTGCATACTGATCTTGCCGGACGCGATCTTGCGCAGACCGAAGATGGATTCAACCAGCTCGGTTCTCTGCGCGCCGACCAGGCCGCCGAGACCAAGGATCTCGCCCTTGTGCAGCTCAAAGCTGATGTCCTTGAAGGAACGCTCATTTGCACTGGTAAGATGTTCGACTTTCAGGACAACGTCGTCGCTGACTTTGCTTTTCTGCGGCGGGAAACGCTCCTGCATATTTCTGCCGACCATCAGAGCAATGAGCTTTTCTATGGTCATGTCCTCAATGGGACTGCTGGTGATGTATTTGCCGTCGCGGAGTACGGTAATCTCGTCCGCGATCTCAAAGATTTCCTCCAGCTTGTGAGAAATGTATATAATTGAACGGCCTTCCGCCTTGAGTTTCCGAATAATGTTGAACAGATGCTCTGTTTCTGCAACGGTCAGAGAGGAGGTCGGCTCGTCCATGATGACGACGCGCGCGTTATAAGAAACTGCCTTTGCGATCTCCAATGCCTGAAGCTGGGAAACGGACAGATCTTTTGCCAGAGTTTTGGGAGAAATCTGAAAGCCGAGCCCCTGAATCAGTTCTTCTGTTTTTTGTACATCAGGGCTTCGTTGACAAACGGGCCCTTGGTTTCATAGCGTCCGATCCAGATGTTGTCCGCAACGCTGCGGTAGGGAACCGGAACCAGTTCCTGATGAATCATCGAAATGCCGTGCTTGAGCGCGTCATTGGTGCTGCCGATCCGGACTTCCTCGCCGTCAAGCGAGATCGTACCTTCCTCCGGATGATAGATACCGAAGAGGCACTTCATCAGCGTCGATTTGCCGGCGCCGTTTTCGCCGATCAGCGCATGAACACTGCCGGGACGGACGCGCAGGCTGACATCATCCAGCGCCTTGACGCCCGGAAAAGACTTGCTCACATGGCTGATTTCCAAACGATAGTTCTGCAATTTGTACCTCCGTTAAGACTGATCTATGGTTTCTTTTAGGGCCATCCGCCGTGTAGAGTTTACACGGCGGATGGTTTGCGAGGGGAGGGCGGAAGAATGAAACTGAAACTTGAATTAACCGACGGAGAGCATGAGCTCAAGGACGGAGTCGAGGTTGGTGGTGTCCACGATGGTGTAGGGGATCCAGATGTAGTTGTCCTCGATGGTGCATTCGACGCCGATGACTTCCTTGGTGATGGGTGTGCCGTTGGCAGCAGCCTTCAGAGCGTTGATGACAGCAATGGACTGGTTGGTGCGGTCGTTCAGAACGGTGCCGAGCAGGGTGCCGTCCTTCATGGCCTGAAGTGCCTCGACGGTAGCGTCAATGCCGACAACGGGGAGGAACTTGTTGGGATCGCCGGAGTTGTAGCCGTTGTTCAGAGCAGCCTGAACAGCGCCCATTGCCATGGAGTCGTTGTTGCACAGGACGCCTTCGATGCCGTCCATGCCGTAAGAGGTGATCCATGCGTTCATCTTGTCCAGAGCCTGACCCTTGTCCCAGTTGGCGACGTCGCTGGCGACGACTTCGTATTCGATGCCGTTGGCCTTGAGGGTATCTTCATAAGCCTGGGTGCGGAGAATGGTATCGTTGTTGCCGACTTCGCCCTGCAGGAAGATGACCTGGAGCTTGCCGTCACCGTTCTTGTCGGCGATTTCCTTGTTTTCGTTCCAGTAGTTGATCAGAGCCTGTGCGCACATTGCGCCGGATTCGGAAGCCTCAGCGCCGACATACCAGACCTTGTCGTAGCCCTTCATGGTTTCCTCATAGGGCATCATGTTGAAGAAGACAACGGGGACGTTCTCGTCCTTGCACTTGAGCATCAGAGCGTTGGTGCATTCCTGATCGGGAGCGCAGATCGCGACGGCGTCGGTGCCCTTGGTCAGAGAGGTTTCAAGCTTGTTCGTGGTCTTGGAGACGTCGTTTTCGCCATCCTGCATATCCAGCGTGATGCCGGCGAGCTTGTCGACTTCGTTCTGCATGATGATACGGAAGCCACTCTGATACTGGTCGTCAAATGCACGCCAGATCACGGTTGCCTTGACGTCTTTGTTGGTATCGGGAGTGCTGGGGTCGTCGTTGCTTTTGCACGCAGCAAAGGGAAGGACAAGAATGAGAGCAAGTGCAAGCGCGATGATCTTTTTCATTGTGAATTCTCCTTTTTCTTTGTGTTTGTGTAAGTGATGGTGTTGTATATAAAACCGGCTCGCAGTCTTATATTTGAATTATTTGCGGAAGCTGAAGTCCAGCATCTTACCCTTGATGAATTCCTTCATTGCGTCCTTGACCTTCGGGTAGATGGCGGTGTTGTACTTGAAGCCTTCCTGCGTGGAGAGGTTCGTGTAGGTCTTGATCATGGTGGTCAGAACGTCGGTAGCAACGTTGATCTTGCGGATGCCGTTGCGGATGGAGTCCTGAACCTGCTCGACCGGAGTGCCGGAGCCGCCGTGCAGAACCAGAGGGACCTTGACGACTTCGTGGATCTTCTTCAGACGCTCGATGTTCAGATGAGGAGCGGCGACGTAGGCGCCGTGCTGCGTGCCGATGCTGACAGCCAGGCAGTCAACGCCGGTTCTCTCGGCAAATTCCGCTGCTTCGTCCGGATCGGTCTGTGCGCCTTCCGGTCCCTTGACGACGAGGTTGCCCTCTTCACCGATCAGCTTACCGAGCTCGCCCTCAACGGTGATGCCCAGAGGATGTGCGTACTCAACGACCTTGCGGGTCAGAGCGATGTTCTCTTCGAAGGGAAGGGAGGAGCCGTCGATCATAACGGAGGAGTAGCCGGCATTGATGGCCTGGACGCATTCCTCGTAGGTGCGGCAGTGATCCAGATGCAGTGCGATGGGAACGGTGGTGTTTGCAGCAGCACGCTTAACCGTCTCAACGGTGCCTGCGAAGCCGCCCATCAGGTCGCAGCAGTCGGTGCCGGTGATGAAGATCACGGGCGTATTCAGCTCGGAGCCTGCTTCGATCGCTGCGAGTGCGGAGTCGTAAGAAACCGTAACAAACGCGCCGTAGGCAATGCCTTTCTCTTCTGCAAGTTCAAGCAGGGGCTTCATGGGTGCAAAGTTCATTGTTTTTTTCTCCTTTACAAATATAAATATTTATTTTCTGCTCCGATAGAGCTGGAGTGCTTCGTCAAAGCAGGGAACACCGGCGGTACCGCCGATTGCTTCTATATTTTTGGCTGCGACAACGCTTGCAAAGCCGGCGGCCTCAAAGATATCCCAGCCGTGGCCAACGGCACAGATCAGACCGGCCATGAAGGAGTCGCCTGCGCCGGTGGTGTCTACCACGCGGACACCTTCCACCGGGGGAATGAGCGCCTCGCGCGTGAAGTCCGTCACATAGCAGCCCTTGCCGCCGAGCTTGATGCCGAAGGCTTTCAGACCGAAGGGGCGGAAGGCCTCCGCAATCTCATGCGGGTCATCCTTTCCGGTCAGACGGTTGGCCTCGTAAAAGCTGGGGAAGAAAATGTCCGTGACCTCCAGCGCACCGGAGAGCTTTTCCAGCCAGTTGTCAACCAGAATCGTTTCGTCGATTGCGGCGTCCATTGCGGTGAGCTTTCCGAGCGCCTTGGCCCGGCGGAACAGCCGCTCCAGACCGCCGTCATTCATATAAGGTAACGCCATGATGCTTCCGAAGTAGACAATGTCCGCTTCCTTCAGCATCTCGTCCGTCACATCCTCGTCTGTCACCTTGGAAAAGATTGCCTTGTCCGTCAGGAAGTGACGCTCACCGTTTGTGTCGATCAGCGCGTAGGTTGTCGCTGTAGCGCAGGCTTCGTCGTTTTTCAGTCCTTCAATATGTACACCCGCTTTTTTGCATTGGGAGCGGATGAATCTGCCGGCCGCGTCGTCTGCGACTCTGCCGGAGAGGGAGACCTCTGTGCCAAGCTTGGCAAGCGCCATCGCAAAGTTCAGCGCATCGCCGCCGCAGGCCATGACCGGCTTTTGAATTGTGATGCTGTCGAGCTCCATGACGTTGGCCGGCACTGGGGAAATCAGGACGTCACAGACTGTCATTCCAACACTGAGTACTTTCACAACACACCTCATGTTATCATTGTATGTTTGTTTATCCGTTTGTACGTACCAACATACTTTTTATACCATTCGGACCTGTTGAAGTCAATAGATTTTGCCAAATTAATTCTTTTTCGTCAGCATTGCACAAAATATTACAACATTTTTTGTGCAAAAAGTTGAGCTAAAAAATAGAGACAATCGTACAAAAAGGACTTGATTATGTACGGACGATGTGATATTATACTTAAGGAAACAAATGGCAGAACGTACAAAGAATATTGGAGAGAAGAGAGAAAATCATGGAGAAGAATACATTAGATCATTCCACGCCCATACCGCTTTATTTTCAGCTCAAGTCGATGATCCTGCGTGACATCCAGAAAGGCGTCTATCCGATCGGGACACAGATTCCAACGGAGCTGGAGCTGCAGGCCACCTTCGGCGTCAGCCGGGCGACCATCCGCCATGCTCTCAACGAGCTGGTCAATGAGGGCTGGCTGGAGCGCAAGGCCAGCAAGGGAACTTTCGTCTCCCAGCCGAAAAAGACAAAGAACGTTTTCCGCTCCTTTGAGCCTTTTTATCAGCGTGTCGAGGCGACCGGCCAGCGCCACCGCAACGAGGTGCTGGAAATGGCTGTGATCGAGGCTGATGAGATGCTTGCCGAGGCGATGAAGCTCCGCCCGGGCGAGAAGATCGTGACTATGTTCCGCCGCCGCTACATTGAAGATGACGCTGTTGTAACCATCCGCAATTTCCTGCCGTATTCTGTCTGCGGCTTCATTCTCGGTCACGATTTCCGGGAGGAATCTCTGTATGAGGTTCTGATGCAGAATCCGCTTTCCAAAATCGCCAAGACCCGCTCTATCGTGTCCGCGCAGCGCTCCACATCGGAGGATCTGAAGCTGCTGGGCATCAAGAAGGATACTCCCATGCTGGTATTCAGCAACACGGCCGTCACGGAAAACGGTACGGTTGTAGATTATGCCTTTACCCGCTACCGCGGCGACCTCAGCAGCTTTGAGCTGGAGTCCTCCCCGGAATGATGTACGTGAGCATATAATAAAGCAGAGAGCCGCTAATCGGCGGCTCCCTGCTTTATTCTTTTTTGCTTCTCGGGTGCGGATAGACACCCCATTCGGGAAGCGGAAGGCGCTGCATCGCGCCGAACACGCGGCCTTTGAGATCCGGATACGCTGCGGAAAGCGTGACGATCAGCTCCTTGATTTCCTGCCGCTTTGTATGCTTGTCCGCAGGGCAGAGGTTGTGAACAACGGGAAGCTGCTGCGATTCGGCGAAGCTGCGCACCATTCCCTCCGTCAGATAGAGCATCGGGCGGATCTGCGTCACATCGGAGCGATCAAGATAGGTCACGGGCTGGAAGCAGCTCAGCCGCCCCTCAAACAGCAGACTCATCAGGAAGGTTTCCACGGCGTCGTCATAGTGGTGGCCCAGCGCGACCTTGTGAAAGCCCTGTGCCAGCAGCGCCTGATTCAGCGCACCGCGGCGCATCTTTGCGCACATGGAGCAGGGATTTTTTTCCTTGCGGTATTCAAAAATGATCGGACCGATCTGCGTGGGGATGCGCTGAAAAGGGACGCCGAGCTTTGCACAGTAGTCCTCCACCGGCGAGAAGTCCATTCCGGGCAGCCCCATGTCAATGGTGATGGCGGTCAGGTCGTAGGGCTCCGGATAGTATTCGCGCAGCGCAGCCAGCAGCGCCAGCAGCGTCAGGGAGTCCTTTCCCCCGGAAACACCCACGGCAATTCTGTCATTCGGCTGGATCATGCAGTAGTCGTCTATGCACTGTCGCATTAGCCTTTTTATTTTTTGCATTTTGCGATTGTCCCCCTATAAAAAGGATTTTTTGCCTTTTGAGAAAATGAGAGAAATAAAGAGAAAACAAGAGATTACAAGAGTTCTCTCGGAGAAAAATGAAATTCTCAAAAAAGTTGCTTGACAGCCGGTTTTCTCTGTGGTATAAAGAGAAAGCTGCGTATTTGTATTGTACGCGCAATGAATGAGTTTGTCAAAATATTTATTATCTATAGTACGGAGGAAATCACTCATGTCCACTACTCTGGTCAGAAAAGAGGACGTCCAGCGCAAATGGTACGTTCTTGATGCAGCAGATAAGCCCCTGGGCCGTACCGCTGTGATCGCTGCGAACATCCTTCGCGGCAAAACCAAGCCCGACTTCACCCCCAACGTCGACTGCGGCGACTATGTCATCATCGTGAATGTTGACAAGGCCATCCTCACCGGCAAGAAGCTGGAGCAGAAGTACTACCGCCGTCATTCCGGCTGGATCGGCGGCCTGAAGGAAACCAAGTATAAGACCCTCATGGCTGAGCGCCCTGAGTTCGCAATGGAACTGGCCGTTAAGGGCATGCTCCCGAAGAACACCATCGGCCGCGCTGCACTCACCCGTCTGAAGCTCTTCGCTGGCCCTGAGCATAACCACGCAGCCCAGAAGCCCGAAGCATGGACGCTGGACTAATCAGGAGGTAACAGACTATGTACGAGAGCAAGAAACAGTATCAGTACGGCACCGGCAGACGGAAGTCCTCCGTCGCGCGCGTCCGCGTCTATGAAGGCGGCACCGGCTCCATCATCATCAACGGCCGTGATATCGACGATTACTTTGGCCTCGATACCCTGAAGCTGATCGTTCGTCAGCCGCTGGTCACCACCGATACCCTCGGCAAGGTTGACATCATCTGCACCGTCAAGGGCGGCGGCGTAACCGGCCAGGCCGGCGCCATCCGTCATGGCATTTCCCGTGCGCTCCTGGGCGTCAACGGCGAGTACCGCGCAGCCCTGAAGGCCGCCGGCTTCCTGACCCGTGACCCGAGAATGAAGGAAAGAAAGAAATACGGTCTCAAGGCCGCCCGTCGCGCTCCGCAGTTCTCCAAGCGCTGATTTTATTCAGAATATGCTGCAAGCCCCGAAATCCGCAAGGATTCCGGGGCTTCTTCTTTTTCTTTCGCCTGTTTTTCTTTCCTTGACAAAGGAGCGTTCGTGTGATAATTTTAAGAGGTAAAGTAAATCAGGTGACCGAATGATGAGCTCGGAAGAGACCGCGCACTGCGCGGCGCCGAAGGGGAACGCAAAAGCTCTCAGGCAAAAGGACCGAACTCGGACGGCACTCCGAAAAGCGCAGGCGCTTGCCTGCGCGCCGAAGGGGCAACCTGCACTGCGGTATGCAGAGGCAGGGAAACTCTCAGGTCATAAAACGGAGGCACAAAGTTCCAAGGGGACTTTGTGCCTTTTTGTTATTGCTGCTTACGATCATTTGGAAGAGCTTGAATAAAAAACGTAATGGAGGATTGCGCACTATGGAAAAAAAGACCCCGCTGTACCAGACACATGTGGACATGGGCGGAAAAATCGTCGAATTCGGCGGCTTCCTGATGCCTGTGCAGTATCCCACCGGCGTGCTTGCAGAGCACATGGCCGTCCGGCAGAAGGCCGGGCTGTTCGATGTTTCTCACATGGGCGAGCTCCGCCTCAAGGGCCCGGATGCGCTGGCAAATGTGCAGAAACTCGTCACCGTTGACCTTTCAAACATGCGCGACGGCGACATCAAGTATACGATGTTCTGCAATGAAGCGGGCGGCATCGTCGATGACCTTGTTGTCTGCCGCTGCGCAGCAGATGACTACTGGCTCATCGTCAATGCGGGCAACCGCGAAAAGGACGCCGCTTGGGTAGAAAGCCACCTCTCCGGTGACGTTGCCTACCGCGACGAGGGCAACGATTGGGCGCAGATTGCCTTGCAGGGCCCCAGATCCGGCGATATCCTCAAAAAGCTCTGCGACGAGCAGTACATCCCAGCCAAGTACTATACCTTCCTCGAAGATGCTCCTCTGAATCTCGGCGGGCGCACGATCCGCACCGTCGTCTCCCAGACAGGCTACACCGGCGAGTACGGTTTTGAGATCTTCTGCAAGGCGGATGATGCCGTCGACCTCTGGTATGCCCTGCTCAGGGCAGGCGAGGAGTATGGCCTGATCCCCTGCGGCCTCGGCGCACGTGACACATTGCGTCTGGAGGCGTCCATGCCGCTCTACGGGCACGAAATGAACGACGAAATCACACCGAGAATGGCGGGCCTTCCCTGCAAGCTGACGGGCAAGGACTATATCGGCCGTGATGCGCTCGTTGCGCTCGGCGCGCCGAAATTCAAACGCATCGGCCTGAAGGTCGTCGGCCGCGGCATTGTGCGCGAGCACTGTGATCTCTACACCCTGGAGGGAGAAAAGCTCGGCTGGACGTCCTCCGGCACATTTGCACCGTTCATCGGCTGCGGTGTGGCGATGGGCTACCTGCCCGTCGAGGCCATCGAGATCGGCAGACACTTGAACGCCGATGTGCGCGGACGCATGGTCGAGCTGGAGATCGTGCCGATGCCGTTCTATAAAATCGAGCACTGAAGTACATTGATATATCCATATTCTTAAAATTTTAGGAGGAACAAACCATGAATTTCCCTGTTGAACTGAAGTATTCCAAGTCCCACGAGTGGGTCAGAATGGACGGCGACGTCGCCGTGATCGGCATTTCCGACTTTGCCCAGGACGCGCTGGGCGATGTAGTGTTCATCAACCTGCCTGTCGAGGGCGACTGCGTCACCGCCGGCGAGAGCCTCGGCGATGTTGAGTCCGTCAAGGCGGTCTCCGACGTGAACTCTCCTGTTTCCGGCACGATCTGCGCCGTCAACGAGGCGCTCGCCGATGCCCCCGAAACGCTGAATTCCGATCCCTACGGTGCGTGGATCATCAAGGTTTCTCCCGTGACCGAAACCGAGGAACTGCTGGATGCCGTCGCTTACGAGGCGCTTTGCGCCGAGGAGAACTGAGATGGGTTCTTACATTCCCACTACCGCGGCGGAACGCGAGCAGATGCTTGCGGCCATCGGTGTACAGACCCTTGAGGGACTGTATAAGGCCGTTCCGCAGGAGATGCTCCTGCCGGAAGGTGGCCTGAACATCCCTGAAGGGCTGAGCGAGCTGGAGGTGCGCGAGGCTGTCACCGCCATGGCGGAGAAGAACAGAGTCTTCAAGACCGTTCTGCGCGGCGCAGGCGCCTATCGCCATTTTATCCCAGCCGTTGTCAAGTCCGTCACCTCACGCGAAGAGCTTGTCACCTGCTACACGCCCTATCAGGCTGAGATCAGCCAGGGCGTTCTTCAGGGCACCTTTGAATTCCAGACAATGATCTGTGAGCTGACCGGCATGGATGCAGCCAACGCCTCCCATTACGACGGCGCGACCGCTGCCGCCGAGACCATCCCTATGTGCAAGGACCGCAAGCGCACGAAGGCATATGTCTCCGCCTGCGTCCACCCGCAGGTCATTGAAACGATGCAGACCTACTGCTTTGCCTCAAATACGGAGCTTATTGTCATTCCGGAAAGGGATGGCAGGACGGATCCTGATGCGCTGCGGGCAGCACTCGGCGCGGATGCCGCCTGCTTCTACCTCCAGCAGCCGAACTACTTCGGTCAGATCGAGGACGCAAAGGCAATCGGTGAGATCGTCCACGCCGCGGGCGCGAAGTTCGTCATGGGTGTGAATCCCATTGCCTGCGCCATCCTGCCCACGCCACGGGCGATGGGCGCGGACGTCGCTGTCGGTGACGGCCAGCCTCTCGGCCTTGATATTGCCTTCGGTGGCCCGTACCTTGGTTTTATGGCCACGACGACTGCTATGACGAGAAAGCTCCCCGGCCGCATCGTCGGACAGACAAAGGACGTGGATGGTCAGGTTGGCTATGTGCTGACGCTCTCTGCTCGCGAGCAGCACATCCGGCGCGAAAAGGCCAGCTCCAACATCTGCTCCAACCAGGCGCTGTGCGCCTTCTCTGCGGGCGTTTATATGGCTGCGATGGGGGAGAGCGGCATGAAGCAGTGCGCAAGGCTCTGCACCTCGAAGGCGCATTATTTTGCCTCCGAGCTTGAAAAGATCGGCTGCACACTCAAGTACAAGGGCGAGTTCTTCCATGAATTCGTCACCGAAACGGCATGCCCCAACTGTCGCAGAAAGATTCTCAATGCGCTGGAAGAAAACGGCATTCTCGGCGGCGCGGAGATTGACGGCGGGATCCTCTGGTGCGTGACCGAGCTTGTCTCCAAAGCACAGATTGATAAAACTGTCGCCATCGTGAAGGAGGTGCTGTGAAATGAAGCTCATTTTTGAACTTGGCGTCGAGGGCCGCGGCATGAGCCTCATGCCGGCATGCGACGTTCCCGAATATCGGCTTCCTGAGGAGCGTACCGAGACGCTGCACCTGCCTCATGTGAGCGAAAACGAGCTTACCCGCCACTACTCCGCCCTGTGCAAGCGCATTCATGGCGTGAATGACGGCTTCTATCCCCTCGGCTCGTGCACGATGAAGTATAATCCCAAGATCGACGAGGATATGGCGGCGCTGCCGGGCTTCACGCAGCTCCATCCGCTTCAGCCTGCCGCGACCGCGCAGGGGGCGCTTGAGGCGCTGCACACGCTTGGCACGGAGCTTGGCGAAATCTTTGGTATGGACGCAGTGACTTTCCAGCCCGCCGCGGGCGCGCATGGCGAGTTCACGGGCGTGCTGCTCATCAAGGCTTACCATACCGACCGTGGCGATACCGCGCGCACGAAAATTATCGTCCCGGACTCTGCGCACGGCACGAACCCCGCCACTGCTGCGATGTGCGGCTATCAGGTGGTGAATATCCCCTCCGGCGCGGACGGCTGCGTAGATCTTGACGCGCTGCGCGCCGCCGTCGGCCCCGATACGGCGGGGTTGATGCTCACGAACCCCAATACTGTCGGCATTTTCGATAAGAATATCCTTGAGATCACGCAGATCGTCCACGATGCGGGCGGCCTGTGCTACTACGACGGCGCGAATCTCAACGCCGTCATGGGAGTCGTCCGCCCGGGCGATATGGGCTTTGACTGCATTCACAGCAACCTGCACAAGACCTTTGCCACGCCGCACGGCGGCGGCGGCCCCGGCGCGGGAGCGGTCGGCTGCAAGGCTTTCCTGAAAAAATACATGCCAGGGCCGCTCGTGGCAGAAAAGGACGGCAGGTATGATTTTGTATATCCGGAAAAGTCCATCGGCCGCGTGAAGCTCTTCTACGGCAACTTTGACGTGTGCATCAAGGCACTGACGTATGTGCTGACGCTTGGAAAGCACGGCATCCGTGAAGCTGCGATGAATGCTGTGCTGAATGCGAACTATATGCGCGTGAAGCTTGCCGAAAAATTCACAATGGCGTATGACGAGATCTGTATGCACGAGTTCGTCATGTCGCTTGTTGACCTGCACAAGGAGACAGGCGTTTCCGCGCTCGACCTTGCCAAGGGAATGCTCGATTACGGTCTGCACCCACCCACAATGTATTTCCCGCTTATCGTCCACGAGGCGCTCATGGTAGAGCCCTGCGAGACCGAAAGCAAGGAGACGATGGACGAGGTCTGCGAGATCTACGGCAAGCTCTTTGAGCTGGCGCACACTGACCCCGACGCTCTCCACACAGCTCCGCACAACACACCCGTCCGCCGACTGGACGAGGTTGCCGCAGCGCGCAATATGGTCTTGCGCCACCTGTTCGTATGATTCGAAAACTACAGTATTATATCGGCTCCTGCACCGATCCGCACCGTAACCTTGCGCTCGAGGAGTATCTGACCGATACGGTCGGGGAGGATAGCTGTATCCTCTATCTTTGGCAAAACAGGCACACGGTCGTTATCGGACGCAATCAGAATGCGTGGCAGGAATGCCGCACGACGGAGCTTGCGCACGACGGCGGGACGCTCGCCCGCCGTCTCTCCGGCGGCGGCGCGGTCTATCACGACATGGGAAACCTCAATTTTACCTTCTCACTGCGAACAAAGGATTATGACCTCAGGAAACAGCAGAGCGTAATCGTTGAGGCCTGCCGCTCACTCGGCATCCCGGCGGAAATCTCGGGACGGAACGACATTTTGACGAATGGCTGCAAATTCTCCGGAAATTCGTTCTATTCCCATGCCGGCAGCTCCTTCCACAACGGTACGCTGCTTGTAAATGTCGATATGGCGAATCTCGGCAAGTATCTCACCCCGTCGAAAACAAAACTTGAGAGCAAGGGTGTCGCATCCGTGCGCTCTCGCGTCATCAATCTGTCGGAACTGAAGCCGGATCTGACAATCGACGATATGGCGCAGGCTATGGTCAGGGCATTTGAGGCCGTGTACGGCGGGAAAGCAGAGAAACTGCGCGAGGAGGACTTCAACCAGCTTGAGATCGAACAGCGCTATCAGCGCTTTCACAGCTATGACTGGGTCTTCGGAAGAAGCGTTCCGTTTTCCTTCTCCTGCGCACGGCGCTTCCCATGGGGCGAGGTGACAATCGGGCTCGCTGTGGAAAAAGGCATCGTGGCCGATGCCGCCGTTTGGTCGGACGCGATGGATGCGGCATTTGCCGCACCGCTGGCGGACGCGATGCGCGGCTGCTGTTTTGCCGTTGATGCGCTCTGCTCGCGCGTACAGTCGGTGGAAACGTGCCGTGCCTACGCAGGCGAACTTTGCGCGCTTCTGCATGAGCAGGATATCTGAACACCCCTTCAACACCATGCAACGCCGCTGAAAAACGGCGGCATTGCCCTCAAAAAAGGAACAATAATTATGGCTGATTATCAACTCATCGTGATCGGCGCGGGGCCGGGCGGTTACGAGGCCGCACTCCACGCTGCCAAGCTCGGCAAGAAGGTTGCCGTTGTCGAAAAACGGGAGGCGGGCGGCACCTGCCTGAACCGCGGCTGCGTCCCGACCAAGACGCTGCTGCACGCTTCTCAGATTTTTCACGATGCCAGGAACGGTGCGCACCTCGGCATCCACACCGAGGATATCCGCGCCGACATGGGCGAACTGTTTGCATACAAGCGCGAAATCGCGCAGAAGCTGTCCACCGGTATTGAATCGCTCTTCAAGACTGCGAAGATCGACTTCCTGCGCGGCACGGCGCTCATCAACGCGCCGGGCTGTGTCCGTGTGACGAGCGCCGAGGGCGTCTCCGCCGACTACACCTGTGATGATATCCTCGTTGCCACCGGCTCCGTCCCCGCCCGCCCGCCGATTCCCGGTCTTGCGCTTGCACTGACCTCCGACGAGCTGCTCGAGGGCTGCGACCACCTGTTCCGCTCCATCGTCATCATCGGCGGCGGAGTAATCGGCATTGAGTTTGCGACATTTTACGCAGACCTCGGCTGCGAAGTCACAGTCATCGAGGGAATGGACCGCCTGCTCCCCAACCTGGACAGGGAACTGGGACAAAATCTTGCACTGATTCTGAAAAAGCAGGGCGTAAGGGTGTTTACAAACGCAATGGTGCAGAGCCTCGAGCAATCCGGAGAGGATGTCGCTGTACACTTTGCCTGCAAGGAAAAGAGCGAGACGGTCTCCGGCGAGGCTGTGCTCTGTGCCATCGGCCGTCGCCCATACTGTGACGGCCTGTTTGCCGAAGGCGTGAATGTTGAGATGAACCGCCGCAGCATCGCCGTCAACGAACGATTTGAAACCAGTGTTCCGCATATTTATGCCATCGGCGACGTGTCGGCGAAAATCCAACTCGCGCATGTTGCGACTGCGCAGGGCATTGCGTGTGTCGATCTGCTTTATGGCAGGAAAAACCGTACCTCCATGGCCGTTGTGCCAAGCTGCATCTACTGCCGCCCGGAGATCGCAGTCGCCGGTTTGACCGAAGCCGAGGCAAAGGAGGCGGGCATTCCCGTTAAAGTCGGAAAGCACGTCATGTTTGACAATGCCAAGACGCTGATTTCCAACCCCGGCCGCTGCTTTATGAAATTTGTAGCGAATGCCGAAACGCGAGAGCTTCTCGGCGCGCAGCTCATGTGCGAGCATTCCAGCGACATGATCGGCGGCGTATCACAGGCGCTTGCAAATCGCCTGACGGTCGAGCAGTTTATGTGCGCCATGCGCCCCCACCCCTCCTACGAGGAGGCGGCGACCGCTGCGCTTGAAGACCTTGCACAAAAGCTTGGCTGAGATCTGCCGGATTCGGCGGGGCTCAGGAACGTTAGACAGGGAGAGCAGGAACATACCGGCGGTTGACATTTAACCTGCTGTGGCACAGAAATCTCCGGAAGAAACACTCTTTCGGTGGGAAACGCTCGGCAAGTTGTGTGCATGCTTCTAATCCTTTTGTGGACGGCCCCGGGAATTGCAGAGGCACGGACATCCGTCCGGACAGCGTCCGTATGCGCCCTGCTCATGCGAAGCGAAGGATGGCCAAAGCACTCATGGAACTGCCCCTCTGATGAACGAATGGCTATAACAGCATTTTTACACAGTCTGCCGTTCGGCAGGCTGTGTTTTTTGTCAAAAAAATACGGCAAATCCGGCTGCGGAAGGCTTTCTTGCCTGCCTGAAAATATGTTCCGCCGGGGGACTGTCCGGCCCGGAAGAATGGTACTTCAGCAGTAATAAGATAAGTAAAAATACGAAATACGGTTTATAAATAATGGAAAAATACCCTGCAATGTATTGACAGTACCATACAAATATGATATTCTGAATTTAACAAAGAAACTGTGAAATTACAATTATATCAGGAAATGATACCAATGGGCTAAACGATCGCGCATCATTTTCCTTTCCCCCGCATCTGTAGAACTACAATATGCATATTGATCAGGAGGAATTCAAAATGAGAAAAATTATCGCATTAGTTTTGACCCTTTGTATTGCTTGTGTCACTTACTGCGACTGCATCTGCACTGCCGGGAATGGACAGCAAAACAGAGTCTGGTAATATTCAAATCGGAAACAGAACGTACCACTATGACTGTGTGCTCAGCGCAAGCACAACCCAATTCACGGCAAGAATGACGTATGAATACTATGATGTGTACATTTCTTGTGAGGCCAAGCCATATATAAATTATCTCGGCGCGGAGTATAGCGGAGACCTGAAAAGAACAAATGGCCAAGGAAGTATCCGCGTTTCTGGAGGAGCGGATTTACCCGATGGTAGGGTTGGGACGATTAGTTGGGTACGTGGAACATTTAAGATACGCACCACAGTTGTCGCAACAATTGAGCTTCGGTAGTTTTTTCCATAATCTATTTTGACTAAAACTGGGAGGAAGTGCTTCTCATGAAGATAAGAAAACTGGCAGTTATCCTGCTTCTGCTGGTGCTTGCAGCAGGGATCGTTTCCTGCGCAGCGGCGCCGGGAAAACCCGGCTTCCCCGGCAGCGAAGAAGATTTGGGCAGCATTTCCTCCCGCCGTGCAGGTGTGTACCGGGAGGGCCTTCCTTTTCCGGGAAGATGCACTGCCTCGGAGACGGGGGTCTATCTGATGTGTCCGGTCGATTTCGCTGATGGCAATAGCTGGCCTGTTCTGTTTTATACGGATTACGGCTCTGACAGCCTCACCCGCGTTTGCTCCCGGCCGGATTGCTCACATGATGATATGCAGTGTGATGCGTCTTTATCGGAGGCGAGCGTGATTTCCTTCCATGATGGATATTTATACTCTTGTGAAATTACGCAGCGCAATGAATTTGATTACCGTCTTTCGCTCAAGCTCATTCGCATCGACCCGGACGGCCGCAACCGCACCTGCATCATAGATACGCAGTATGACGCACGTTTTGATGAGGGGGATTTTGGCTTTCCGATGTTCACAGATGGAATGTTTTTCTTCCAGTTTTCCTGGTTGAATGAGAAAGGTGAGGCTCAGAGACAGTCTTATTATTATAAGTTAGATGGCTCCATGAAAGCATTTCAGCCGGTCGATATTTCGCTTCTTTATGGAACGGACAAAAATACGACATTCTTCTTCAAACACAAAGCAGCACTGGAGTATTCTGTCTGGAACGCTGAGGAAATGAGCGTAACGCCGCTGTTCACGCTTGACCCTGAAACAAGCTGTTA
>CABSBF010000028.1 GCA_902475855.1 uncultured Eubacteriales bacterium | reverse complement strand
TGCCGCGCCGGGCGCGGCAGCTCCTTCTATATGAATTCTTTTCTATTATTTTTCCGCTGTGATTCCATAAAGGATCAAATGACAATCCGCGGCGGTTACTTCTGCTTCAACAGAGGCAAGCGTCTTTTTCTGCACCGGCACGCGCAGCAGATTTGCCTGATAAATCTCCCAGTTTTTATCATAACTCAGCGTGAAAGCCTTACTTACGGCGCTCCCCCGCGGCTCATAGCGCGTAGGGCCGATCAATGCACATGCAGAAACCACTTCCGCCCCGTTACGCAGCGGAACGGTGTCTACACTCCCGTCAGTATACCGCAGGCGATAAACGCCAAGGATTTCTCCGCGTATGCCTTGAATCGGATATCCTTTTCCGAGCGTTGCCTGTCCGACAAGCCAAAGAGCCTTAACCTGCTCATCGACCGCAATATGTACTGCACCGTCTTTCTTTGACACTGTCAGCGGGATGCCTGCCGGAAGATCGACCTCCAACGCGCCGAGTTTTGTAACGCGCTGCGGCAGTTTCGGCCCGTTTGTCACGCGGCGTTCTTTTTTCCAGTAATAGCCCGGCATGGGCTTTCCCGCGGCGAGCGCACGTTCCCACGCTTCTTGCGTTCCCTGCGGCAGTGTTAGCGGCCGATAGTCTGCATTCACGGTTCCTCCGCCATAGATCAGCAGTTCTGCCTGCGGTGCCTGCTCCGGTTCATGCATCCGGCGGACAAAATCAGAAAAAGTATAGAAGTTATCCTTTGGTTCGCGCGCAATGGTCACCAGTCCCTCGGTAAGAATACCGTCATAGCAGGCAGGTTCTCCACGCTGATATTCGGGAATATCCTGCCACTGCCAATATGTCATGCCCGCCAGTGTCGGTTCCGGAGCGTGATTGCGATACAACCGCAGCATTTCCAGGCAGAAATCACGAAACAGCGCAGGATTCCCCACAACGTAATAACCGCCCCACTCCGTGAAGAAGACAGCTTTTCCATTGAGCACACGGCAGGCGTTTTCCAGGGTTTCGCCGTTGCAGTGCGTCGGATGCGTGCCATAGGGATGCAGCGTGTAAAAATCCACGCCGCACTTATCAAAGATTTCCTTGGTGTCGTTGACATCGTTGCAGTTTGCACCGGAAATCAGGCGGGTCGGATCACAGCGGCGCGCCAGCGACACCGCGTCTATCAGGAACTGTTCATTGAAGGGGCATTCATTGAATGCCAGCCAGAAAGCCACACAGACATGGCTGCGATCGCGGTAAATTGCCTTTTCCAGTACGTTCAGCGCACGCGACGTGATCTCCGTATTGGAAAGATCGCTCCACCATAGGCCCGGCTCCTCGCTGACCAGCAGGCCTATGCGATCGGCTGCCTCAAGCACACGCCGGTCATGCGGGTAGTGCACCAGACGAACGAAGTTGGCACCCATAGATTTGATCATGCGCAGGTCTTTTTCTATCATCGCATCGGTGAGGGTGAACCCTGCTTCCTCTGTCCAGATATCATGGCGGCAAACGCCGGTAAAGAAAACCTGCTCATTATTCAGGAAGAAATGTCCCTCACGGATCTCAAGTTTCTTGAATCCAACCGGAAGGGAATAGCGGTCGACAAGCTCCCCACCGCGCAGCAGCTCGACCGTCAGCTCATAAAGGTTCGGCTGTTCAGGCGACCAAAGCGCAGGATGCTCCGCCGGAAAATGCAGCAGCCGCTCTGAGGCTGCAACATCACCGCTCTGCGCAAGCAGACGCCCCTCACATTCAAGGCGGGCACGCACGATTTCATCCTGCATGCCGCCGTCTACTGAAAACTCCACGGTGCAGTCCGCTGCCATAAGATCCTCTGTTAACGCCGCATGGAAAAACACATCGTCAAAGAATGCCTTCGGGAGTGTTTCAAGGTACACTTCACGTACAATTCCGGAAAAACTGCGCCACCCTTCCGCCGGCCCAAAAACTGCATTGAGATCCATGAGCTCTACACGCAGTTCATTCTGCTCTCGCAGAAGCTTCGTGACCTCAAAAGCGTAGAAGCTGTAAGGAAGCATCATTCCGATGAACTCACCGTTCAGATAGACCTTTCCTTCATATGCAATTCCCTCAAAGCACAGACGCACACGCGTTTCAGCGTTCGGAGCGGCAGCAAAATCATATGACCAGATTGAATCTCCCACGCAGTCGTAGGAGCCAGGCACCTGCCTCAGTTCCGGCTTTCCGCCGGGAATGGCAAACTTCCAAAGGCCGCCGAGTGAATGAGTACTTCCGTGTTGCATAAAGTTATTCCTCCGTGACGATTTTCTTCATTATAGCACGGTGCAGCAGAATTGCCATTTCATATTCTTTGGATTCTTTCTTTTCGGGCTTGTATTGCAGGAATACATGGATTATAATAGTTACAGATATAGTTTAAGGAGACACGCCCATGTCACCTGCAAAACACGAACAGATGCGCAACACCAACATGCTCTCTGTGTTGGACTTCATTCGTCAGCACGGCAGATCCACCAGGCGAGATATTCAGGCAGCCACAGGTTTGAGCTGGGCTGCTGTTTCAACGATCTCTACCGACCTCATCGCAAAGAACATTCTTGAGGAAAGCGCCTGCCACGACCGCCTTGCCGGCCGCAACCCTTCCTGTCTGAATTTTTCGCCCATGCGCAATCTTACGATCGGCATGGAAATCAACGCCGAAGGTCTGACCGTTCTGCTCCTTGGACTGCGCTGTGAAGTCATTGATTCGCGCATTGAAGCAATTCTCTCGCTGGATCGTGACGATGTGCTGAAGCAGCTTCTCCATGCGGTGGAGTCCATTCTGGAAGCCAATCGGCTGAATTCCCATAATCTGCTCGGTATCGGCATTGCCGTGCAGGGCTCAGTAGATCGCGAAGGTTCCATGTCCCTGTATAATTCCTTTTTCCGTGACTGGAGAAATGTTCCGCTGAAAAAAATCTGTGAGGAACACTTCGGCGTGGAAGTACGCATCATTCATGACCCGGTTTGTATCATCCTTGCCGAGCAGTGGAGGCGTAAGCTTTCCAGTGAGGACTGCGCGCTCGTGCGTCTTTCCTTCGGCATCGGCATGGGATATCTTGCCGGCGGCGTTCCAATCCTGGGGTATAGCGGAGCGGCAGGTGAGCTTGGGCATATGGTTCTTAATCCCAGCGGCCCCGTGTGCTCCTGCGGAAATCATGGCTGTATGGAAAGCTATTGCTCCATCCGCGGCCTGACACGCCGCATTCTGGATGCAGCAAAGCAGGGCGCGTTCAATCTTCCGGATTATCTGTGCGCCGGTGAGGAAAACAGCGTAGATTATATGAAACAGGCAGTTGCATGGGCCGCCGACTGTGCTTCGAGCGGCAACCGGTTGCTGCGCCGTCTGTTCTCTGAGGCCGGCGAATATCTGGGCCTCGGCATTGCAAACATCGTCTCTCTCTTCAATCCCGCCAAGGTAATTCTCACGGGGGAACTGCTGCAATATCAGGATCTCTTCCTCCCGCTGGCCACTCAAACCGCTCACCGTGCAGCCTGGATGGCTTCCGACTTTGAAATTCTTCTATCAGAGGAAGGACGTCTGCTGGCTTCTGTCGGAGCCGCCCTGCATTTCATCAATAATGCATTTGAAAGCCAGGAATCGCAGTTATTGGCTTAATCTTCAGTCCGGAGGCAGGCGCCCGCAATGGGCGTCTGCCTTTTTGCTGTGCAAATGCAAAAGAATCTGAAACTGACTTTTTGTCTCCTTGTGATATAATCAAAGAAGCATACATGAAAAAGTTTCCGAATCAGGAACCACACAGGAGGTAATCCCCATGCGCAAGAGGTATACTCTGTCCCTGCTGTCGCTGTTGCTGGCCGTCGGCCTTCTGGCAGGGCTTTTGCCCACATTGGCACTTCCCGCAGCCGCTGCGGGCGGGCCGGAGGAAGCAGAAACTGTCTGGAATATGGAAGCACTGCCGGAGGGCAGCTTATTCCAAACAAGCTATGTGTTTGATGTTACCAGCGGTGAGGGCGGGCACACCTTCGGCTATACCGACGCGGCCGCTGCACCGGGCAAGGGTTTTGACGGCTCCGACGCCATGGCTTTGACCTTTACTGCTGATTGCCCCGCAAACAGCTTCTGGTCAGATGGTTTCATCCTCCGTATCGCAAAAGATGAGCAGGCCGAGTGCAACTGGCTTGGGATGCAGGAATTCTGGTTTTGGCTGGATGCCTCTGAGTTCCAGAACACTTCCTTGATTCTCGATCTTGCCATCGACGGAATGCATCCGGAGCTGGGTAAAAACTACTGGCTGGTACAAAACGGAACTCAAACGGAGCAGCAGACCTTTGCCTCTTATGACGGTGCAAAATACGGACGTTTGCAGCTTCCGAAGGGGTTTGTCGGCTGGGTCGGCATTGGAGCCGAAGCCTTTTCAACAATCTTCGGCAAAATTCAGGCCGTCTGCCTGACCACTGCTCCCGATCAGGACGCCAAAAACTTCCCGCTCAGTCTGTATGTTGACGAGTTTCGCATTGTCCGCGGTGACACCGCAGGCTCCGCGCTTCTGGGCGATGGAGATTTATTCAACAAAAATATCGACGCCGGGACCGCCCTTCTCTATACCGACATGACGCAGGTTAACCAGGTTATGAAAGCCTACGGTGCATCCGGTTGCTGGTGGTCAAATCTCTATGGACAAAGTCCCTTCGTTGATTCTCTTCTCAAGCTGGTTTTCACAGATGAGGGCGCCGGACTGAATAACTACCGGCATAACATCGGCGGCGGCGTAAAAGACGACCAGTCGGACACCTACTTTCCCGGCACTGCACGCGCAGTTTATTCACCGCTGACCGAGCAGGGAACCTATGATGAGGATCGCGATCTTGGCGGCTATACCGTTCTGATGAAGCTCGTCCAGATGGGCACGATTGACGACTTCACGCTCTTTATGAACACTCCGCCATCCACCATGACCGTCAGCGGCGCGACTTGCGGCGATCCGTGGGCAGATTCCTACTCCAACCTGCGTGAAGATTGCTATGAAGCCTATGCCAAATATGTGGTAGACATGGTTCAGCTTTATAATTACCTCGGCGTTCCGGTCAAGTACGTCAGTCCGATCAACGAACCGCAGTATGATTGGACAAGTGCACAGGAGGGCTGCCATTACACTGCGGAAGAAGCGATGAAACTTTGGAAGCTTGTCGCACAGGAACTCTTGCACCGTGCGGAGACAGATCAGACCCTGAAGGATGTCAAACTCAGTCTGAGTGAGTCCGGCACCTGGTCGGATAAGAGTTATGTAAACTACGTTTACTATCAGCTCCAGAAAGATGAGCAGCTTCAGCAGGTGGTTGATCATATCGGAGCACACTCCTACGCCACAGGTGCCAGCGAAAAGGAACGTCTTGCCAAAGAAATGTGGTCCATTGCGGCCGACATTCAATTCCATGAGACAGAGTACGGCCCCGCTGTTCAGCAGGCAGATTATTCTATTGCCTCTGCCATGGATGTTGCACGCGTGATGCACGAAGACATTTCCATTCTGGATGTCGATTCGTGGAGCTATTGGCTGGCGGCTGCGAACGGCAACTTTACCGATGGTCTGGTTTATTTTAATCCGGACAGCGCAGATCTGATTCCCACGAAACGACTGTGGGTCATGGGTAATTATGCCCGGTTCACGAAGGGCGCCGTCCGCGGAAGTCTGGACTGCTATGCGCTCCCAGAAACCGTGCTCCCCACCGTCTATTATCATCCGGCGTTGGATGCACTGGTCTATGTCATTGTCAACAACGGCCATACGGACGAAACCTTTGGTTTTGCCGGCCTTCCGGCGGGCGCAGCCGCTGACGTTTATGAAACTTCTGCCCTGCGCAATCTGGAGCTGCGCGGCACGATGACCGCCGACAGCGGCTATTGTCTCCCCGCACAGTCCGTTACGACCTTTGTTTTCCACGGTGTCACCCCCGAAGTGGTTAAGAACGGCAACCACCCTGACAATCCCGGCGGTCATACCGCCGTAAAGGACTTTGATTTCAGCGTTTACCATCCTGCCGAGACGCCGGAGATACCCGCCGCACCCGTTGAGCCGGAAGTCCCGGAAAAGGTTTCAGTCCTTCCCTATATTCTTGCCGGAGCAGGCGTGGTTCTTTTGCTTGCGGCCGTAGTTATCATTCTCGTAATCAGAAAGAAAAAATAAGTTCACGCATCCGGCCGGGCAGGGGCATCCTGTCCGGCCGGTTTTTCTCAGTTATAAAAGGATGATGGGAGTTTAGTCAACTTCCATTTGAGCAAAGCCAGCCGGGTATGTTTTTCCTTTTCTCCTGCCGCCTCCCAAATGCCGGTTCCTTTCCTCTTGACAATTCTGAATTCAACGGTATAATTAGTTATACAAGTTATACTATTTCTGCAAGGAGGTGATCTTATGAGCGCAGCTCCCTTCCCTCCCGGCAAATTCATGTCCGTCGTCAAGGTCGGCCCCAAGGGGCAGATCGTCATTCCGGCAGAGGTCCGTGAGATGTTCGGCATTGCTCCGGGCGACTCGCTGCTGCTGCTGGCCGATGCGGCACAGGGCATTGCCATCCCCCCTGCCGGCGAAGCGCAGAGAATCATGGAAACCATTACCTCGTACATGAATCCGGAGGCGAAATCAGAATGAATGCAATCCATACGCAGAAACTGACCAAATGCTACAATGAGAAAGCCGCCGTCAACGCCCTTGATCTGACCGTAAAACAGGGCGAGCTGTTCGCTTTGCTGGGCGTCAATGGCGCAGGCAAAACAACAACAATCAAGATGCTCTCCGGTCTGCTGCGGCCGACATCCGGCGATGCAGAAATTCTCGGTTATTCTCTGGTTTCGCAGACGCAGGAGGTCAAAAGCCGAATCAACCTCTCACCGCAGGAAACTGCCGTTGCCCCCAAGCTCACCGTGCGGGAAAACCTGGAGCTGATCGCCGGAATCTACGGCAGCACCCGCAAAGAAGCAAAAGAAAAGGCCACAGCCATGGTGGAAGAATTCCACATGCAGCAGGTCGCCGGGCAAAGAGCAGGAACCCTCTCAGGTGGCTGGCAGCGCCGCCTGTCCATCGCTATGGCACTGATTTCCGAGCCGCAGATTCTCTTCCTGGATGAGCCGACGCTGGGGCTGGACGTTCTCGCACGGCGTGAGCTCTGGCACATCATTGAAAAGCTCAAGGACCGCATCACGGTTATTCTGACCACGCACTATATGGAAGAAGCGGCCTCTCTCGCCGACCGCGTGGGCATCATGGCGCATGGCCATCTGCGTCTGTGCGGAACTGTGCAGGAAATTCTGGATGCTGCGGACGAAAGCGATTTTGAAAACGCCTTTATTCAACTGGCAGGAGGTGCGGAGTCGTGAGAAGAATGCTCTTTTTTGCGTCGCGCAATACAAAGGAAATGCTGCGTGATCCGCTGAGCCTGATCTTCGGCGTGGGTTTTCCTGTTGTTCTGCTGCTTCTGCTGCACATCATTCAGAGCAACATCCCGGCACAGGTTCAGATGACGCTCTACGAGCTTGAAAGCCTGACGCCTGGCGTCTGCGTATTTGGCCTGAGCTTCATTTCGCTTTTTGCTGCCATGCTCGTTTCCAAGGACCGCACAACATCTCTGATGCTGCGGCTGTTTGCCTCTCCCCTGCGTGGCTGGCAGTTCATTCTGGGCTACCTGCTCCCCCTGCTGCCGATGTCGGCTGCCCAGCTTCTGATCTGCTTCGCGACGGCGCTGCTCCTCGGTCTTGGCTTCACATGGAATATTTTTCTCTGTGTGCTGGTCTGTCTGCCGATCGCCGTGCTCAATATGGCGCTGGGCTTCCTCTGCGGAAGCCTCCTGAGTGACAAGGCCGTCGGCGGCATTTGCGGCGCGCTGCTCACAAACCTCTGCGGTTGGCTCTCCGGCACGTGGTTTTCGTTGGATCTTGTCGGCGGCGTCTTCAAAAAGATCGCCTATCTGCTTCCCTTTGCCAATGCAGTCGATGCCGGGCGCGCCGCCCTTTCCGGCGACACGGCAGCCGTCTTTCCCAGGCTTTGGCTCGTCCTCGCATGGGCCGGGGCTGTTTTGCTGACTTCCATTCTTGTATTCCGTCATAGGATGAAGCTGAAATGAACCTTTTTGACACAGGCGGATTTCTGCCTGTGTTTTTTCTTGACGGAGTGCAGATAGCGTGGTATGATTTTTTCGAAAACTATTCTATGCCAACTTCGAGGTGGGCTTATGACATTGCGAGAACTGGGCGTCGGTAAAAGCGGCGTCATCACTGCCGTTGGCGGCGAGGGTGTGCTGCGCTGCCGTCTGCTGGATATGGGTCTGATTCCCAACACCAAAGTCACGGTGCAAAAGATCGCACCTATGGGCGATCCCATGGAGATCCGTCTGCGTGGGTATGAACTGACGCTGCGTCTGGATGACGCCGCGAAAATTGAAATTCTCCCGGAGGTGAACGGCTGATGGTCTTTGCACTGGTTGGAAATCAAAACTGCGGCAAAACAACGCTGTTCAACCAGCTCACCGGCTCCAATCAGCACGTGGGCAACTTCCCCGGTGTCACCGTAGACAGCAAATCCGGTGAGCTGCGCGGCATGAAAGGCTGCTCGGTTGTCGATCTTCCCGGAATCTACTCCCTGCGTCCCTACACGGGAGAGGAGATCGTCACGCGTGATTTCATTCTGAATGAAAAACCGGATGGCATTATCAACATCGTCGATGCTACCAATATAGAGCGCAATCTCTACCTGACGCTTCAGCTTCTGGAGCTGAAGATTCCTATGGTGCTGGCGCTCAACATGATGGATGAGGTCCGCGGCAACGGCGGCACCATCAATGTCTCCGCTATGAGCGAGGAGCTTGGCATTGACGCCGTTCCCATCTCCGCCGCCAAAAACGACGGCATCGACGAGCTGATCCGGGTAGCAGTGCAGACCGTCAAGGAGCACCGTCTGCCGAAGCGTGTGGATTTCTGCGATGAAGGCCCTGTACACCGCTGCATCCACGCCGTTTCCCATCTGATCGAAGATCACGCGCAGGCTGCCGGGATTGCCCGCCGCTTCGCCGCAACCAAAATCATCGAGGGAGACGAGGATATCATCCAGCGTCTGGAGCTGAACCAGAACGAGCTGGAAATGATGGAGCACAGTATCGTTGAAATGGAGGATGAGGGCAAGCTCGACCGTAACGCAGCCATTGCTTCCATGCGCTACGATTATATTGAACGGCTCTGTGCAAAAACCGTCGTAAAATGTCACGAAAGCAAGGAGCATCTGCGCAGCGTGCGCTTTGACCGCGTCCTGACGCACAAGTATTTCGCCATTCCCATTTTCATCGGCGTGATGCTGCTGATCTTCTGGCTGACCTTTGATGTGGTCGGTGCGGCACTACAGGATCTTCTGGCGCTGGGCATCGGCAAGCTGAGCAGCCTTGTGGATGCAGGCTTGACCGCTTACGGTATTAACCCCGTCGTACACAGCCTGATAATCGACGGCATTTTTGCCGGCGTGGGAAGCGTTGTGAGCTTCCTTCCCATCATTGTCGTCATGTTCTTCTTCCTCTCCATTCTGGAGGACACCGGCTATATGGCGCGCGTCGCCTTCGTAATGGACAAGCTGCTGCGAAAGCTCGGTCTCTCCGGCCGCAGCTTTGTGCCCATGCTCATCGGCTTCGGCTGCACCGTTCCTGCGGTTATGGCAACCCGCACCCTGCCCTCCGCGCGCGACCGCCGTATGACCATCCTGCTCACTCCCTATATGAGCTGCTCGGCCAAAATACCGATCTACGCTGTCTTTTCCGCCGCATTTTTCCCGGATTATGCAGCGCTGGCCATGGTGCTGCTCTACTGTGGCGGCATTCTCATCGGTATTCTCGCGGCACTCGTGTTCAACAAGACCGCATTCCGTGGCAACCCTGTTCCCTTTGTCATGGAGCTGCCGAACTACCGCCTGCCCTCGGCAAAGAGCGTTGCAATGCTGCTGTGGGATAAGGCAAAGGATTTTTTGCAGCGCGCGTTCACGGTCATTTTTGTGGCAACGCTGGTCATCTGGTTCCTTGAATCCTTTGATGCACGCCTCAACTTCGTAACGGACAGCTCCTACAGCCTGTTGGCCGCCATCGGCAAATTCCTCTCCCCGATCTTCCGTCCCCTCGGCTTCGAGGACTGGCGGATCTCCACCGCGCTCATCACCGGCTTTACGGCAAAGGAAGCCGTGGTCAGCACACTCGGCATTCTCACCGGCCGCGGCGTGGACGCGCTGTCAGCTACCCTGCCTGCCATGTTCACCACGATCTCCGCAGTCAGCTTCCTCACCTTTACTCTGCTCTACACTCCCTGTGTCGCAGCTATCTCGGCCATCGGCCGGGAGCTTGGCGGAAAGTTCCGCGGCGCGTTGGTATCTGTCTTGCAGTGCCTTGTTGCATGGGGCGTTGCCGCCGTTTTGTATCAGCTTCTGCGGCTCTTCGTCTGAGGTAGATCCATATGGGTTGGCTGGATGTTCTTCTTCTGCTGCCGATCATCGTGTGGCTGGTCTGTGTGCTGCTCCGCGGGCGTAAAAAGCACGGCTGCTGCGGCTGCTGCGCAAACTGCGCCGCGCACTGCGATAAACGTCAAAAATAGTGCTTTTAGTTTAATAGGGGTCAGGCTCATCGCCTGACCCCTATTTTTATTGCGGAGTTTTTTCACTGACAAAATGTGACGCAGAAAACCGTGCCGTCCTCTAAACTACTGTCTGCGGTGATCTCTCCATTCAGCCGCTCAGCCATTTCCCTGGCAATAGCAAGGCCGAGCCCGAAGCTGCCGGATTCATTCCGGCGGCTCCTGTCGCTGCGGTAAAACCGGTCGAACACATGGGGAAGATCCTCCTCGGAAATATACGTTCCGAAATTTCGAACGGAAAGGCTGACCTTCCGTTTCTCCCGTGAGAGCGTCAGCAGAACCCGGCCGTTCTCCGGTTCGTATTTCAAGGCATTTTCCAGCAGACTGCTGACGATTCGCCGGAGATAATCCGAACTGCCGCGAACACCGCATGTCTCCGGAAGATCAGTCTCCAGCGTTACACGCTTCTCATAGGCCACTGACTCCATTTCCAGTGCCGCTTTCATGGCGATTCCTGCAAGATCGGTCTGTTCCGCAGAAGGCGCCGCATCCGGACGCTCCGCCTCTGCAAGCGTGAGCATCTGGGAAATCAGGAGCTGCATCCGCTTGGCCGCCTCCTGTGTGCTGTCCACCCAGCGCCGGACACTCTCTACCGTGGCGTCCGGATTTTCCGTCAGGATGGCATTGTTGGCAAGGATGACAGACAGTGGTGTTTTCAGGTCATGCGACGCATCGGCGACAAACTGCTTTTCCCTCTGCATAGCTTCCTCCATGGGCTTCGCGGCAAGGGAGGAAAGCTTCACACTGATCGCAAAGAACAGAAGCATTGCCAAAAGCCAGATTGCCGACAGCACCAGCACGAGCCTCACTACAGAATGGGTGATGTAGCTGGTTGAAGCAATGGCGATCCGGTATGGCGCAGTTCCGCCACTTCGGTAATAGATGGCATGGTTTTGATGCAGAATACCGAAATCCTCCGTCCGCGCAGCGATGGCCGCCAGTATGTCCTTGATCTCTTCGTCGGTAAATGAAGCAGTCGGCGACAGCACGCTGTAGTCTTCACTCTCAGGTTCGTAAAATACCGCGAGAATATCCCTTTGTTCCCTCCGCTCCGGTCGCTGAGAGGGCGGCTCCTGGTTCTCCTTCGGCGGCTGAGAGAAGCCGCGCAGAGGCGCCACCACCTGCTCCATAGTCACACGCAGGCCATGATAGGAATCGTTCACTATATACACGGCAACGGCTGCCACCATGATTGTCAGAACGACGCCGATCAGCAGCATATTGAACTGTATAAAGCGCTTGCGGTAGGGGCTCATAGCGTGACCTCCAGACGATAGCCGATTTTTTGCAGGTTTTTGATGGTGACCGCAGAGCCAAGATACCGCAGTTTTTTCCGCAGGAAGGAAATGTATGCCTCTACATTATTATCCGTGGCCTCGGAATCCAGTCCCCACGCTCTTCCGATCAGCAAATCTTTGGAATAGGTCATTTGCGGCTCGGAGAGCATCAGACGGGCAAGTTGAAATTCCTTTGGGCTGAGCTGCACGTCCCGGCCGCCGCACCGCAGCGTGACGGTATTCAGATCCAGAGTCAGGTCTGCATATGTAATTTCATTCAGTACCAGCGTTCCTTTCCGGCGGGTCATGGCACTGACGCGCGCCAAAAGCTCTTCCGGGTCAAACGGCTTTGTGAGGTAATCGTCTGCCCCGGCATTCAGTCCGGTCACCTTATCCGGAACCGTCGTGCGTGCAGTGAGCATCAGAACGGGAGTCTGAATCTGCTCTCTTCGCATCTGCCGCAGGACGTTCAGACCGTCCAGTCTGGGAAGCATGATGTCCAGAAGCACCAGATCGTAAGCACCTATGCGGATATAATCCAGTGCGGTCTGCCCGTCCGCCGCCCAATCGGCGGTATGCCCCGCCTTGCGCAGAATATGCTCCACCGCCTCTGCCAAGGCGGTTTCATCTTCCACAATGAGGATATTCAAAGAGGCTCCCTCCTTTTCTGTTTCTATCATACCATTGTACGCCAGGTTCTGAAAGTAATCTGAAAGAAAAACGTTTCGGATTTCAGTATTTTTTCAGAACCATATGGATAATGAATGCCACAAGCACAAGAAAGGGGCATTCCCATGGACGATTATCAGGCTGTGTTCCGGCGTCGGGAGCTCAAATACCTGCTCACCGAACGGCAACTGGACGCACTGCTGCCAATACTGAAGGCCCATTTGGTGCCGGATGCATACCCGCACAGCAGCATTTTCAATTTATATTATGACACCCCGGATTTCCGAATGATCCGCCGCTCTCTGGAAAAGCCGCAGTATAAAGAGAAGCTCCGCCTTCGCAGCTACGGTCCGGCGGGCGACCGCACGCAGGTCTTCCCGGAGATCAAGAAAAAAGCGCAGGGGATTGTCTATAAGCGCCGGGTAAGCCTTCCTTATGCAGAAGCATTGATATATTTGTCGCGGTGCTGTCCCGGCGGCTCCGGGCAGATCTTCCGGGAGCTGGACTGGATGCTTTCCTCCTATGCGTCTCTTGCGCCGCAGGTTTTTCTCAGCTACGAGCGGGATTCCTGGCAGGGTACGTCAGCCTCCCCGCTGCGGCTGACGCTGGATCGCGAAATCCTCTGGCGCACCGACAGCCCGGATCTGCGGCTGGGAGCGTGGGGAAAGCCGCTGCTGCGTCCCGGGCAGGTGCTGATGGAGATCAAAATTCTGAATGCCGTACCACTGTGGCTGGCAAAAGTTCTCTCGGAAAATGGCATTTTCCCTGTGTCCTTTTCCAAATACGGCAGGGCTTATGAAACGATCTGCAAAAGAACTCTGAAAGAAATGGAGATGAAAAAATATGCTTGACGGTCTCTTTGCTTCCCTTTATGTATCCTCCGTGACGGTTCCCGCCTTTCTGGGAATCTGCCTGCTCTCTGTGGGGCTGGGACTCGGAATCGCGCTGGTCTATCGAAAGATCAATACTGAAAGCGGCACAATGTTCTCTGCACTGACGGTTCTTCCCTTTCTGGTGCAGCTTGTGATCCTGCTGGTCAACGGCAATCTTGGCGCCGGAGTGGCGGTTGCAGGTGCTTTCAGTCTGGTGCGCTTCCGCTCCGCCCCGGGTTCCGCCCGGGATATCATGGCGATCTTTCTATCCATGACCGTCGGCCTGTGCTACGGCATGGGCTACTGGGCACTGGCAGTGATGGCCGCGCTCATTACCTGCGGCATTTTGCTGCTGCAAGCAAAGCCCAAGTGGGGCAGTGAGCGTGACATCCGCGTGACCATTCCGGAAAATATGGACTACACCGCGCTGTTTTCTGACCTGTTTACAGAGTATACCACAGATTCCCGGCTATTGCGTGTCAAAACCGTGAATATGGGAAGCCTGTACAGCTTGCACTACCGGGTCAGGCTGAAGGAAAACAGCAAAGAAAAAGAGCTTCTGGACGCGATGCGGTGCCGCAACGGGAATCTGGAGCTTTCCTGCGGCATCCCCGCAGATGACAGGCAGGGGGAATTGTTATGAAAAAGGCAAGAATCATCATTGCACTGAGCCTGCTTCTGAGCCTGCTGGCAGGCTGCGCCGCGGCAGCAGGCACTGAAAGCACAAGTGAGCCTTCATCCGTCGCCGCCGAATCCACAGCACCCGGTGACGCCGGTGAAATCCTGGTTTCCTTCACTGACGGGGGGATCACCGCTTCTGCCGCAGAGAATTTGGAAATGGACGGAACTGCTCTGACCATCACCGGCGCAGGTACTTATGTCCTCTCCGGGAGCTGCGCCAACGGCAGCGTAAAGGTGAAAAAGGGTGTGACCGGCGTCCGGCTGGTGCTGAGCAGCCTGCACCTGAGCTCTGAAAGCACAGCGCCCATCCTCTGTGGCAAGGGAACGCAGGTCACCATTGAAGCCGCCGCGGGAACAGAGAGCACACTGGCCGATACGGAGAAAAACAGTGACGGCTCCGGCAATGTCGATGCAGAAAACGCCGTCATCAAGTGTAAGGACGGCTCCGCCGTCGTGCTTTGCGGATCCGGAACGCTGAATCTTCAGGCAAACGGCAAAAACGGCATCAAATCCGGAGCTTCCACCACGGAAGACGGAGATGCGGCGCTCACCATCCGGGATCTGACACTGAACATCGACGCGCCGGTAAACGACGCGATAAACGCAGAAGCGGCGCTCGCAGTGGAAAGCGGCAGCCTTACGATTTCTGCCGCAGATGACGCTCTGCACTGCGACTGCACGCTGACAATCGGCGCAGAGGGAACGGACGGCCCCGACATCATGGTTGCCTCCTGCTATGAAGGTCTGGAGGGCGCCGCCGTCAACGTTCTTTCGGGAAATATCAGCATTCTGTCCACGGACGACTGCATCAACGCCGCTAATTCTGATCTGACAGGTTACGATTTTGCGCTGAACATCTCCGGCGGTACGATCGTCGCCTGTTCCGACACCGGCGACGGCTTTGATTCCAACGGTGATCTGACGATCTCCGGCGGAACCGTGACCGTTTGGACGGGCAGCACCGCCGATAACGAGCCTCTGGATGCAGACGGAAAGATCACCGTCTCCGGCGGTACGGTATTGGCCGCCGGCGGCAGCAGCGGAATGGGCATGAATCTGGAGGCTGCGCAGCCCTGCGTGATCTTCGGCGGCAGCGGTGCCGCGGAAATGCCCGGCGGATTTTTGCAGCCCGGACAGGGCGGGGCGCCCGGCGGCAATTCTCAGGCAGATCGGAACCCCGGTCAGGAAGGCCAGTCCGGCGGCGAAGCGCGTCCCGGACAGGGCAGTTTTCCCGGCGCTCAAGCTTCCCTGCTGAAGGAAGGAAGCGCCTTCACCCTCTGCAAGGAGGACGGAACCGTGCTCTATACGGCCGACGCAGCATGCAGTGCTTCCTACCTGTTCTTCTCCTCCGGCGACCTTGCAAGCGGTGAAAGCTATACGCTCTGCACAGAGGACAGTCAGACGGAAAGCAGCGCGCAAAGCGGAACAATCGTTTCCGGCATGGGCGGCGGGCAGCGTCCGGAGGGGCCCCCACCCACCGGCGGCTTCGGAAGCCAGAAGCAGGACGGCAGCACTCCCCCGGAGCAGCCCGGCGGCAGTTCCGGAACGGTATAAAGCCAACGCAGAAAAGAAACAGGAGGCCCAGAAGCCCGGAAGGAGCTCTGAACCGCCTGCTTCTTCTGCCGTTTATCGGCGGCACATCCTCCGTATTCCGGCGCTGCAAAAGCAGCGTCTTTTTCTCTTTTCTCCGCTTTTTCCACAAAAGTGACTTGCATTCCCCCGTTTGGTCTGATACTATATAAGATAGATTATACTGCGAAGTTTTGGCATTTTCCAAAGAATTGGAATGTCAAAACGTCAAGTTCGCACGGAATAAAGGAAGTTCATTATGGATACAATCAAAACATTTCAGGAGCTGGGCGTCAGCGAAGAAATCCTGAAAGCACTGGAGAAAAAAGGAGTCGGTCTGCCCACGCGTGTTCAGGAAGAAGCCATTCCCCCGCTGCTCGCATGGAAGGATGTGATTGCAAAAGCACCCACCGGCACCGGTAAAACCTTCGCTTTCGGCATCCCCATGATTGAGCACATCGACCCCGCAAGCGACGATCTTCAGGGTCTGATTCTCGCGCCCACGCGCGAGCTTGCCATCCAGATTGCCGACGAGCTGCGCGGCCTGCTCACCTATTACAAGGACATCCGCATCACCGTTCTGTACGGCGGGCAGCGTATGGAGCCGCAGATTCGCAGCTTGCAGCAGCATCCGCACATCGTTGTAGCCACACCCGGCCGCTTGACCGACCACTATAACCGAAAAAATCTGCGGCTCGACCGCATCAAGACCGTCATCCTCGACGAAGCCGACCGTATGCTCGACATGGGCTTCTTTGATGATGTGACCAAAATTCTCAACCGCATCAAAAACCGCGTGAACCTAGGCCTGTTCTCTGCAACAATTTCGCAGGAGGTCATGACGGTGAGCTGGATGTACCAGCGCAATGAGGTGGAGATTACCGTCGCCCCCACTGCCGAGAGCAAGCCCGACATTGATCAGTATTCTATCACCGTGCCGCGTCTGGAGAAAGAAGAGGCTGCGCTGCGCATCCTGCGCTCGGGCGTGTTTGAGCGCGTTATCATCTTCTGCAACACCAAGGTCATGTGTCAGAACCTCAGTGACGGTCTGCGCCGCAGCGGAATTCAGGCCGACTGCCTGCACGGAGACATCAAGCAGGCCACACGTGAAAAGACCATGGCCGCCTTCCGCAAGGGAAAGCTGCCGGTACTGGTCGCTACGGATGTCGCTTCGCGCGGCATAGACGTGGACGATGTGGATGCCGTCATCAACTACGACGTTCCGGATGAGAACGAATACTATATTCACCGCATCGGCCGCACAGGCCGCGCGCGCAAAAAAGGCATTTCCTTCACGCTCATCGGCTCCCTGCCGGAGCGCGTCAAGCTCGATGAGATTGCTAAATTCTCGGATTTTCACATCACCCCCATGGTCTTTGACGAATACGGCTGCCTGATTCCCGCACCCGTCGAGGAAAAGCATCCGCCGCGCAAGCGTTTCTGATGCGCCGGGCGGAACGAACGCTGCTGCTTTTATGCGGCGCGCTGGATGACGGTCTTCTCCCCCTGACTCCACGGGAATACCACACACTGCGGCTGCGTGTAACGCAGTCTGATTTCTCTGCTGAAAGCCGCCTTTCGGAGCATCTGCTGCGCTCGCTTGGCTATGCCGCAGAATCTGCCGAGCGCATCGCTGTGCTTCTGGAACGCCAGGCGGCTCTGGATGTCTTTCTGGCACGAGCCGCACAAAACGGCGTTTCAGTGCTGACGCGGCTGTCGAAGGAATTTCCGGAACGCCTGCGGCGGCTGGGCGACGAATGCCCCGCCCTGCTCTTTTTCCGGGGCGAGCTGCAAGCTTTGAATGCCCCCTGTGTCAGTCTGGTCGGCTCGCGGGCGCTGCGCCCGCAAAACCGATGCTTTGCCGAGGCCATCGGCAATCTGGCAGCGCAGGAAGGCTGCACACTCGTTTCCGGTGGTGCTGCCGGAGCCGACCGCGCCGCGCAGGATGCCTGTCTTGCCGGCGGCGGGCAGGTTGTGTGCATCGTTCCGGACGAACTGATCCGCCACACGCCGCAGAAAAATGTGCTCTTTTGCAGTGATGAGGGCTGGCACAGTTCCTTTTCCACTGTCCGCGCCCTGCGCCGGAATCATCTGATCCACGCGCTGGGCGAAAAAACCTTTGTCGCGCAAAGTGACCTGCATACCGGCGGCACCTGGTCTGGTACGCAGGACAATCTCCGACGTGGCCTGTCGCCCGTCTTTGTCTTTCAGGATGGTTCCGCAGCAGCCGCGGAGCTGGCTCGTCTGGGTGCGGAATTGCTGCCGCAGGCACCCGATTCCCTCACCACGCTGCGTGCTCCTCAATTATCCATTTTCGACGAACTTTGACAGAGAACCGAAAAATGCAAATTTTCAGTTGATTTTGACAAATAAATCGTGTATAATCTCCGTAGTTCCACTGGATGTATCACCCACCAAACTGCGGAGGTTATTTTTATATGTGCGGAATTGTTGGTTACGTAGGAAGAAAGCAGGCTGCTCCGATCCTGCTCGACGGTCTTTCCAAACTGGAATACCGCGGCTATGATTCGGCCGGTCTGTGCATTTTTTCGGATCACACCTTTGAGATTGCAAAAGCGAAGGGCCGTCTGTCCGCGCTCCGTGAAGTGACGCAGGACGGCACCGCCGTTCCGGGCACTATGGGCATCGGCCACACACGCTGGGCAACGCACGGCGCCCCCTCTTTTGAGAATTCCCATCCCCATGTTTCCACGGACGGCAAAATCAGTCTCGTCCACAATGGCATCATTGAAAACTATCTGGCACTGAAGGAGTTTCTTCTTGGCCAGGGCAAGCGGTTTTCCTCCGAAACGGACACTGAGGTCGTTGCCAACCTGATCGAATACTGTTATGAGCAGGAACATGATTTTCTGCGCGCGGTGCAGTGCGCAGCAAAGCAGCTTGAGGGCAGCTATGCTCTGGGTGTGCTCTGCATCGACTGCCCGGGCGTTCTGATCGGCATTAAAAAAGACAGCCCGCTGATCTTCGGCTTCGGTGATGGCGAGAACTTTATCGCATCAGACGTTCCGGCTATTTTGAAGCATACGCGCGAGGTCGTCTATCTTAACGACGGAGATCTCGTTCAGATCACCGCTGACGGCATTCGCTTTTTTGACGCTTCCGGTGCAGAAGTCGAAAAGAAGCCGGAACATATCACCTGGGAGCTTTCAGCAGCCGAACGCGGTGGCTATCCACACTTTATGATCAAGGAAATCCATGAACAGCCCAAGGCTCTGCGCGACACGATCAAGCCGCGCCTCCGTGGCGGCCGCGTCGTACTGGACGACATCAAACTGACGGAGGAATACCTCCGCGGAATCCGCCGGATCTACATTGTCGCCTGCGGCTCCGCCTATTATGTCGGCTGTCTCGGCAAGTATATTCTGGAAAAAACCTGCCGTATCCCGGTCGAACCGGTACTGGCCTCGGAATTTCGCTATGCTACACCCATCCTGGGAAGCGACACATTGGTCGTCATCATCAGTCAGTCCGGTGAAACAGCGGACACTCTTGCCGCTCTGCGTGAAGCCAACGCGAGTGGTGCGCGAACGCTGGCCATCGTCAATGTCGTCGGCAGCGCCATCTCCAAGGCGGCGCACGATGTAATTTATACCTGTGCCGGTCCGGAAATCGCCGTTGCGACTACAAAAGCCTACTCCACGCAGCTCGTCGTCATCGACCTTCTGGCACTGTATATCAGTGAGAAACTGGGCACGCTTCCCAGTGAGGAGTATGATGCGCTGTACCGCGGCCTTCAGGAGCTTCCCGATGTGATGGAGCGCATCCTCACAGAGGAATATATGAAGCGCGTCTGCACGCTGGCCGGACACTTCAGCAAGCATCACGACGTCTTCTTCATCGGCCGAAATCTCGACAGTGCGACCTGTCTGGAGGGCTCTCTGAAACTCAAGGAGATCGCCTATGTTCATGCGGAAGCCTATGCCGCCGGTGAGCTGAAGCACGGTCCCATCTCCCTGATTGAGCAAAACACGCTTGTCATTGCCGTAGCAACGGTGCCCGAGCTGTTTGAAAAGACCATGTCCAACATCAAGGAGGTCAAGGCACGCGGTGCAAATGTGCTGGGCGTTGCCACCGAGGATATGCAGAATGAGCTTTCCAAGACTGTCGATGACTCTCTGCTGGTTCCGCGCGTCCATCCGCTGCTCCAGCCGAGTCTGAATGTTGTGCCTTTGCAGGCCTTCTCCTATTATGCGGCGCTGGCACGCGGCTGCGACGTCGATAAGCCCAGAAATCTGGCAAAATCCGTTACGGTAGAATAGTAAACAGGCGGGTCGGAGAATTCTCCGACCCGCCTGTTTTTGTAACAACAACCGTAAACGATAGCTTCCGTTCGATTATTTCAGAGGTTCAAAATCCTCCGCGCCGTGCTTGCACAGCGGGCAGATAAAGTCCGCGGGCAAGGTGTCGCCTTCATAAACATAGCCGCAGATCTTGCAGACGAAGCCCTTCTTTTGCTCCGCTGCGGGCTGGGGCTTCGGCTTGATATGCGCAAAGTAATAAGCATACGTCGCCGAGGGGACACGTGACAGGACGCGTGCCTCCGTCACCTCCGCAAGGAAGAGCGTGTGCGTGCCGCAGTCTATTGTCTGAATGACTTTGCCAGAAATCACCGCATTGGAAACACCCGGCACATATCGCAGTCCGTTATCCGTGCGAACCGCCGCCGCGCCGTCAAACTTGTCGGCGGTGTCCCGTCCGCTGCGGAAGCCAAACTGCCGGAACACCTTGAAATCCGCATCCTCAGAGAGTACCGAGAGATTGAATCGTCCCGTGCGCAGAATCATGTCGTGCGTCAGATTCTGCTTATTGACCGTGATGGAAATGCGCTTGGGGCTGTCGGTCACCTGCTGAGCAGTATTGATGATGCAGGCATTGTCGTGCTCCCCTTCCCGTGCGCTCAGTACGAACAGGCCGTAGGACAGCGAGAAAAATGCGTCGTTTTCCACCGCGCCTTCAGTATGCTCCTCTGCCGCGGGCTGCGGAATGGTCTGATACAGCGCATCCGCCAGCGCGTCGATCTGCGGCACCTGCTCCGTCTGGAGCGCGGATCGGATCGTCAGAGCTTCGTCCAGAACGGTTACGTTTTTCAGGCCGGAGAGAATCTTTCGCATCAGGCCGCCGGCAGTCGGCGCCCAGGAGCCGTTTTCAATCAGGGCGACCGTGCGGTTCTGGAGATTGTGTGCCGCCAGATCGTGCAGCAGCTCGTCCATGGAAACGAAAATACCTGCATTATAGGTCGTGGAGGCAAAAACCAGATGACTCCAGCGGAAGGCCGCCGCGATGATCTCCGAGGCCGGTGTGACAGAAACGTCGAACATTACGGTTTTGACGCCGCGCTCGCGCAGGCGTACCGACAGCAGTTCTGCGGCATTGGCAGTATTGCCGTAAACCGAAGCATAGGCAATCATTACACCCGTTTCCTCCGGTGTATAGGTGCTCCACTTCTGGTATTTTTCAAGGAATTCTCCGATGTCGCGCCGCCAGACAAAGCCATGCAGCGGGCAGATGCGCTCAATTTCAACCGTCGCCGCCTTTTTCAGCAGAGCCTGCACCTGTGTGCCGTACTTGCCTACAATGTTGCAGTAGTAACGGCGCGCCTCGTCGAGATAATCGCGCATAAAATCTGCCTCGTCGGCAAACAGTGCGCCGTTGATCGCACCGAAGGTGCCGAAGGCATCTGCCGAGAAAAGAGTCTTGGTGGTAATATCATAGGTCACCATGACCTCCGGCCAGTGCACCATGGGCGCGGAGAGGAATGTCAGCTCATGATGGCCGGTATTGAATACACTGCCCTCCTTGACCAGATAGAAGCTGTTCTTCACCGCATCGGTTCGGAACTGGCTCAGCATGGTGCGAACACGCTCGCCGCAGACAATGACCGTCTCCGGATGGCGCAGCAGCAGCTCATCAATTGTTCCGGAATGATCCGGCTCCATATGCTGAACGACAAGAAAATTCAGCTCCCGGCCGCCAAGCACGTGGTCGATGTTCTCAAAGAACACCTTGCTCACCGCGGGATCCACAGTGTCAAACAGCACCGTGAAATCGTCCATCAGCAGATAGGAATTGTAGGAAACGCCGTTGGGGACGGAGTACACGCCCTCAAACATGGCCAGGCGGCGGTCATTGCCGCCTACCCACCAGAGATCTTCGGAAACCTTGCGCACACAGTACATTGGAAATCTCCTTTCGGTGTTTTGTCGCTCTTTTTTGTCTGAAATCATCATAGCACAGAACTGCTGAAAATGCAAGTTAATTTTAGTAAAGATTATCATTATTATTTTATGGCAGCAATGTGTTCTCTTCGCGCTGTTCAGAACCGCCTGTTTTTCAGCTGCGACTAAAGCCGAGCGAAAATACATATCTTATCATAAAAATAG
>CABSBF010000027.1 GCA_902475855.1 uncultured Eubacteriales bacterium | reverse complement strand
AGACCAAAAGTCAATTTAGACAGCGGGAAAGACCGCAGAAAGGATAGATTTATGAATTACAAAGCTAGCATTTATTCAACCGTTCAGAGCTATTTTGCAAGGCTGGATTCTCTGCAAGCCAGAGAGGCAGAGTTGCTCAAGCAGGAGCAGGCCGAAACTATTTCCCGCGTTCGGGCGGATCAGTGCCGCGCGGAAATTCGGAAACAGCGAAGCGACGCGCACGAAGCCGCCGTCCAGCAGATCGAGCAGACGCGCAAAGCGCACGCCGAGGCCGTGGACAAATGGAACGTGCTTTCCGGCGACAAGCTGGACAAGGATGCAGAGCTGCTGAAGCTGGACATCCCCATGAATCAAACGCAGTTTCAGCAACTCTGCACTAAGCACAAGGATAATTCCTTGATGCTCGCGCTTCTGTGCCAGTATGCGGACAAGCACAAGGACGCGCCGCTTTATGCCGACCGCCCCGCCGATGCAGCAACCCGCAAAGCGGATTTCTCCGCGTATGCAGACCGCGCCGTGAATGTATGCCGTGAGCCGAACTCTATTCGCGCGGGTATGTTTCTGGACAACGTCGGCGTTCCGGATTCCTGCACTTACGAGTATTAAGCCATGCACAGCGGGGCAGCGGCGTTTCTGAATACGCAGCCGCCCCGCAGGGGTAACCTAAAATTCAGATTTTTGCAGAAAAATGCAACCAAAAAAAAGAGCGAAACCGGACGCAGAAATAATGGGGTTTCTCCGAGTTTTTTCCCAAAAGGCAAACAGCCGAAAAAACGCCGAAAAGGGGGATATAAAAAACAGCCCCCGGAACATTCCGAAAGCTGCTTTCTGTATGGCCTTGCAAGCTGATTATACAGGAGGGCGGCAGAAATGTCAAACGAGGAACTGCGGGCCGAGCAGCAGAAAGAACTTGCAATCCGCATCCAGTCGGGCGAAACAGATCTCCTTGCGGAGTTGTGGGAATCCGTCGAGCGGCTGGTTGCAGCAAAGGCGCGGCGGCTGCTTGCGGCAATGGGAGACAGTAACTGGATAGAATTCGACGACCTTTACAACTCCGGCTTTCTGGCGCTCTGCGCTGCTGTGGACCACTATAAGCCGGAAACGGGTGAATTTGTGCCCTGGTTCCTGCTGCACCTGAAAAATGTCTTTGCAGAGGCTACCGGCTACCGCACAAAGCGCGGTAGGCTCGACCCGCTGCGAAACGCCGTCAGCCTGTCAACACCGATCGGAGACGAGGAGAACGGCGCAACGCTGGGCGACGTGACCGCAGACCCCGCCACAACTGTGGAGAAGGTCGAGGATGCGATCTATCTGGAGCAGCTCGGAGCAGCGCTCCATGATGCAATGGACTGCCTGCCGGAGAATCTGCGGGATGTGCTCGAGTGCCGGTACTGGGAGAATCTGCCCGTTCAGAAAATTGCAGAGCGGCGCGGCACGTCCGAAAGCAGAGTATCAGACATGGCAAAGCGTGGCTTGTACACGCTGCGCCGACGACGCGGGCAGAAGCTGGCGCATTTCTACGACTTCAACTATCGCGCCGGAACTGGGCTTGGGACATTCCGCAGAACTGGCATGAGCGTGCAGGAAAGCTATCTCATTCGCTGGGAGAATATCGAGGAGGCACGCGAGGAACGACGCACTGCGGATTTTAAGGGCCGCAGCCGCGCAGAAAACGAAGAAGCCGGAGAAGGCGTTTGCTGATAAAGGCGCGGAATTTGTGGGTGAAGTGGTCGTTATACAGGATAATAAAAGAAAAAATGTTTATAAAAGAAAAAGGAGCTGACACACCGTCACACCGCCCGAAAGCGGATAACTGACAGCGACCAACTCCTATCCTGATTGTACGCTATGTCTTAGAAAAAATCAAGTGGTATCGTTTGATGGGGAAACCCGAAAACGGGCCACGGGCGTAAATAACGGCTGACAGCGGCACTGCCGCGAACATGCAAAATGCCCTCCGGTTTTATGACCAGGGGGCATTTTGCACGAGTAGAAAAAGCGGGGCGTTATGCGCAAAATGTGGATTTTGTGCAAAAGTGTGAACAAAAAAAGCAGACCGCCGAAGCGGCCTGCAATTATCTTTTGGGATGGGGAATTCAGATATTCACTTTCCGTCCGAAAGGGGCACAACGGCCAGCGTTTTCCCCAGAGGCGCCAGCAGCTTTAAGATCGTGTCGATCTGCGGGCTTGTCGTGCCCTTTTCCATTCGGGCGATGATGGGCTGCTTTACGCCGCTCAATTCCTCGAGCTTCTTCTGGCTGATGCCCTTTTCCTGCCGCGCCTTGATGATCTCACCGACCAAAGCGACGCGGAGATTGCTTTCCGCAATTTCCTCCGGTGTGAACAGCTCGGCGCGGGCCTCCGTCCAGCTTCTTCCGACTGCGTTATTCTTCATAGTCTACACCTCTTTCCAACAGGTCTGCAAGCTCACGCTTTGCTTTTTCAATTTCCTTCGGCGGTGTCTTCTGCGTTTTCTTGATGAAGTGATGCAGAAGCACATAACTGCCATTTACCCACGCGACAAACAGCACGCGGTTCCGCAGCGGGCGCAACTCCCATATTTCACCGTCCAAATGCTTGATATACGGCTCTCCGGCCTGCGTTCCGTAGCGGCTCAGTATTTCGATATAATCCCCGATCTTGTTTGCATTGATCCTGCTGTTCTTATCCTTTCTGCTTGCAAGCTCTTTCAGGTATTCGAATACAGGCTCGTTCCCGTTTCTGTCTTTGTAGAAGTAAATCTTGTGCAAGGGTATCGTTCCCCCTCTCTGCCATTATTATACTCATAAGTTATTGAATTGTCAAGTACTTTAGAGTTATTAAAAGTAGGAAGTGTGTCTTTCGCGTTGCGGTCTGGCTTGCCTTGCAGCCGTCAGGCGGATAATACGCGCGTTCTTTGCGCTTCTGCGGGCTTTTCCCAGCAGGACATTAAGAAAACCCATGCAGCCATAAAAACCGCCACAGGTGCGACAGCGACCCTTAAAACCGCATTGCAGGGAATTACCGCCGCGCTCATGTGCAAAGCGACGGCTGCAACCCGCCGGGGGGGCATTCCGCCACTGCGCAAATAGAAAAGCCGGGGAGGAAACCCCGGCTTTTCTATTCTGTTTGCTCTGCGCTGTTCGCGTTGTCCTGCTCCATTTGGTTTGTGATCGCCCGGTTGATAAAGGCATTTACGCTGCCGCCGTCGTGCTTGTCTGCGTGTGCCTTAAGAACTTCTTTTTGACCTTTGGGCACGGTTAGATTTATGCGGTCATAGGTTTTGGCAATATAGTCGTTTTGCCATTGTGCTTTTCTTTCTGCCATTTATTCGACCTCCTTTCGGCAAATTCATTATAACATGCCTGTCAGCATTGCGCAACGTATAAAATGGACAAATTCGTTGCGCAATATTTGTGCAATATTCCATCTTGAAACACGTTGCGCAACGAAGTATAATATAGCCATAAAGCAAAGGCAAGACGGACGAAGTAAGCGAAAGCCGAACCAAGAACGCCAGATAAGAGCCGGAACGGATAAGGGAGAATGAGATGCGCAGCGCGCTAGATGCTTAAAGCCCCCGGCCCCTTTGCTAACAAAAAACAGGAGGTAATACCGATGGAAGAAAAGCGAATTACAAGGGGCAAGGCTATCCGGCTGAAATGCCTCGACTGCTGCTGCGGTAACGGCGCAGAGGTTCGCAGATGCGAGTTGCGGAAATGTCCGTTGTGGCCGTTCCGCATGGGAAACGAAAAGAAAGCCGAAATTTTATCGGATGCGAACAAATCAGGAAACGAATAGAACCGAGAGTTAAACACCCTACCGTATAGGCGTTAGCCGCGAAACCGCCTATTATACACAGCGCGGACGGCTTAAAATCGATTCTAGGAACGACGCGCACAATGAAAGGAGCAGCAAAATGAAAAAGTACGATTTAAGCAGCATTATGACGGCAGCATGGCGGATCTTCCGCAAGGGTGTGCAGACCTTCGCTGTGGCGCTTCGGATGGCATGGGCGAACGCCAAAGCCCACAACACCGCAAAGGAGGCCGCAGGGGTCAGGGAAGAAACGCACACATGGGCAGGCTGGCGCGATCTGGGCTATGAGGTCCTCCACGAAAGCAAGGCACTGTTCAAGGCCATTTTTGCAGACACGGCCACGAAGAACGGCACGCGCGTGACCTGCTTTTTCGGCCTCTCGCAGGTTCAGCCCGTCAACGCATGAAGGAGGTGGAGAACATGAGGTATTTCACGGAAGAAACCCGCTGCGCGGAGCGATGGCAGAACATGACACCGAGCAAGCGGAAGCTGCTGGCCGAGGCGCTGGCGCTTCTGGAAGCGTCCTCAGAGGAGATTATCTACCAGACAGTCAAATTTCTAAAGCTGATTCAGTGATAGGAGGGAATCTGAATGCAGGAGCAAATCGCAGAGATCATCGAATTGATCAAAATGCTGCCGGAGCCGGAGCGGGCCGCATATCTTTCCCGGCTGCATGATATAGCAGCGCCAGCAGACGGCAGAGGGAGAGCGGGACAATGAGCGAAGAAAAGAAAGACATGATCGCGGAGGCGGTCGAGCTGCTCAAGGCGGCAAACGAGGAAGAAGTCTATGCGCTGCTGCGGTTCATCCGCGCAGCGCTGCGACCAAAAAGAAAGGCGGAATGAAAAAATGGACAATCAAACGGGATGCAACCCAGCCGCCGAAGATCGGATTATAGCACTTATCAGAAGCGCAAAAGACCCGCAGCGGGCTATGGCTATCGCTATGGAGCTTATGACGCGCGAAGCCGCCCGTAATGCAAAGCCCGGCAAGGGATAGCGTCGTGATTTGCAACGGTATTCACGGAAGCCCGGGCAAGGCCATCAGCATAGCGAGGCCGGACGGGACCGATTTGTTCACCGTATTCCGTTGGCTGTATGGGTTTTTGTATGGGTTTTTCAAAAATCAGGTCGTTCGTCAAAACGCCGAAACGCTCTTGAAAGTTCGAAAAACAAATAAAAACCGCTCAAAACCGTGTGGTTTCAAGCGGTAAATATTGGAGCTGCTATCCAGATTCGAACTGGAGACCTCATCCTTACCAAGGATGCGCTCTACCTGCTGAGCTATAGCAGCATCTCACAGACAGCTCCCATATTATATCAACACAGGACTGCCTTGTCAAGAATTATTTCTGAAATTCTGACATTTTTTTGCGTGTACAGCTCAGAGTGCGGCAGCTTCATCAAAAAAAGCATTGATTCGTGACATCAGCAGGGGATTTGCCTCTGATGGCTGACTGCCGAAAAGCAGGTCGGCGTGACCGTCGCGCCCCTCCTCGCCCCAGAGAAGGCACTGCACACTATTGTTTTTGATCTGCCCAATGTGAGATACGACGGAAGCGCGGTCGAGCGGCGCAATCCAGTCGTGGATGCCGTTGACAAGCAGGAGAGCGCGGGCATTCCGTGCGCCATCGGCAGCACTGCGCAGCAGAGCGCGCCGCCCAAAACGAAGACGCTGATAGACATACAGAAAGGGATAATGCAGAAAAGCAAGCCGTCCGAAGTAGTGGTATACGCCGGAGACGGTTGCCTCCATGGCGCTGTTGACACCGCCGACGCTTACGGCGGCATCGGCGCTGCACTCGGAGAGAATGCTGCACACGGCATAGCCGCCCATGCTGTGGCCGAACAGACATAGCCGCCTGCTCCCAAAAAGGGCGTTCTCATATAAAAAGTCCAGCGCTGCCCGTAAATCATCCAAAGCCTGCGGAAATCCGCGGCAGGTGCGGCCCTCGCTTTCAAAGCAGCCGGTATAGTCGAAGGCGAAGACGCATTTGCCGGCCTCCAGAAAATAGCGGATCTGCGGGCTGTAGTGACAGACGCTGTTTCCCAGCCCGGCTGCCATAACAACAAGGCATTCGCCCTCGCCAAAGAGATAGCCCTGCAGCTTGTGCCTTCCGCTGCGAAAGGACATCCTGCGGCAGGCAAACTCAAAGACCTCAGGCGCATCGTAGCGGCGGAAGCAGCGCTCATAGACAATAATGACCGTCAGCAGCAGAAGTAAAAGCATGGTACAAGCTCCTTTTTCGTCAGTATGCCCGCCGGAAGGAATTTCATCCTTGCGTGAGACGCCGTTTGTGCTATAATGAGCGCAGTAGTAAAACACGGGAGGCGGCCATGAAGTATTTTCATCCGGAGCGGACAGACCTGATCGACGAGTCCCGCTATATTGAGACGCTGAACGGCATCCGAGAACGCCTGACGCCCTATCTTCTGACGGAACGTTTTGCTTCCTTCGATGGAACTGAGCTGGGCTGGGAGGGCTATCTGGCGGAGAACGCCGCCGGTGCGGTCGTGATTCTGCACGGCTTTACTGAATTTCCGGGGAAATATCTGGAGATGGCATGGTATTTTCTGAACCACGGCTACCATGTTTTTCTGCCGACGCAGCGCGGACACGATTCCGGCGGCGTGATCCATGTGGATCGGTTTGACGATTATGTGCATGACCTGCACTGCTTTATCGAGCGCTTCCGCAGATATACAAAGACGCTTCCAATCTATCTTTATGCGCATTCCATGGGCGGCGGCGTCGGCGCGCGGCATTTGCAGGAATATCCGGGTGAGCTTGCTAAGGCGGTGCTGTCTGCGCCGCTCTTCTGCCCCAAAGCGGCGGATGTGCCGTATCCGGCAGCACTGAGCGGCGCGGCGCTGCTGCTTTGCCGTGGACAGAAGAAAACGAGTGCGCTTTTTCGCAGCACCTTTAACCCGAACGCAAGATTGGAGGAAAGCAGTGCCGGAAGCGAGGCTCGCTTCCGCTGGAACATGAAATGCCGGATTGAAAATCCTGCCTATCAGACAGCCGGGGCAACAAACCGTTGGGTCTATGAATCACTGGCGCTTCGGCGCAGGGTTCTGCGCCGGAAAAACTGCCGGAAAATCTGCGTGCCGGTACTGGTGTTCTGTGCGGGGCGCGATTCTCAAGTGCGTGCGGATGCACAAAGAATCTTTGCCCGGCGGGTGGCCGGAGCACGGCTGGTCAATTATCCGGAACAGAAGCATGAACTTTTTTCAACGGAAAACGACGTGCTGCATGACTATCTTGAACGGATTTTCAGCTTTTTGGATGAATAACAAACGCAGAGGGCCTCCGGAAAACCGGAGGCCCTCTGCGTTTGTTGGAGGTTCGCTTCTGCGATTACTCCTTTTCGTGCTTGAGGATGAGGTTTGCAAGGATACCGAGGATCAGCGCGACTGCAACGGGTGTGACCGTGATTTTGCCGAAGGTCAGTGAGAGACCGCCGATGCCGGTGACCAAAATGGTGCTGACGACGAAGAGATTGTGGTTCTTGCCGAGGTCGACGTTCTGAATCATTTTCAGACCGGACACGGCGATAAAGCCATAGAGCGCGACGCAGGTGCCGCCCATGACACAGCCGGGAATGGAGTTGACGAAGGCGACGAAGGGAGAGAAAAAGCTGACGACAATAGCACAGAAGGCAGTGGCAATCAGAGTTACAACGGAGGCATTGCGCGTAATGGCAACGCAGGCGACGGATTCGCCGTAAGTGGTGTTGGGGCAGCCGCCGAGGAAAGCACCGGCCATGGAGCCGATGCCGTCGCCCAGAAGCGTGCGGGAAAGGCCGGGGTCAACCAGAAGATCGTGGCCGATGATGGAGGAAATGTTTTCATGGTCTGCGATATGCTCCGCGAATACCACGAAGGCAACCGGCACATAAGCCACGGCAATGGCGCTCACGTAGCTCCAGTTCAGCTCCTTCAGGCCGGGAAGGGCTTTGAGGAACACAAGATCTTTCGTGATGAGCTCATAGTTGATGAAGGTTTTGAGCGTGACACCATCCTGCCAGAGAACGCTGAGCTTGCTGAAGTCGAGAACCTTGAGCGCATCACAGTCGGCTGCGCCGCCGATGACGGTGAAAATCGCTGCGACAGCATAGCCTGCGAGGATGCCGAGAATAAAGGGAATAAGGCGAACCATTTTCTTGCCGTAGGTGGAGCAGAGCATAGTCACAAAGAGCGAGACAAGTCCGCACAGGAGCGTGATGAGAGGGGAGGCGAGCACCGTGCCTGCGGCATCCGTGACGCTGCCGGTTACCAGATCAGAAACGGCGTTTCCGGCCAGGGACAGACCAATGATGGCGACCGTGGGCCCGATGACCACGACGGGCATGAGCTTCTGAATCCAGCCGACGCCGGCAATCTTAACAATCAGAGCAATGATCACGTAGACAAGACCTGCAAATACGGCGCCGATGATAAGACCAACATAGCCGAGGGACATGGAGACGCCGCCTGCGAAGGCCGCGGCCATGCTGCCGAGGAAGGCAAAGGAACTGCCGAGGAAAACCGGGCTGCGGAATTTGGTGAAGAGAAGATACACGAGCGTGCCGATACCGGCACCGAGCAGCGCGGCCGCGGGGCTGAGGGTGCTTCCGGTCGTGCCGTTGATGATTACGGGGACGACCAGCGTCGCCGCCATGATGGCCAGAAGCTGTTGGATCGCAAAGATCAGCGTCTGGCCGAATTTCGGCTTGTCCTTGACTCCATAGATCATGTTCATTTTCATTTCCTCCGTTTGATGTATTTCTTATTGCGGTGCAGCAACGGGCTTCAGCAGAAGAATGCCCCATGCGCCGTCATACTGCGGCGTAAGTACATTCACCTGTTCGTCCCGCGCAGTGGGAACGTTTTTACCGACATATTCCGGATTGATCGGCAGCTCGCGATGGCCGCGATCCACCATGACCGCCAGACGGATGCGCGCCGGACGCCCCATGCGTATGACGGCTTCCATCGCAGCACGGGCAGTCCGGCCGGTGTAGATGACGTCATCGACCAAAATGACGGTCTTTCCCTCGACGGGGCAGGAAAAGTGCGCCGGACGAACGCGCGGCTGGGCAGAGAATTCGTGGAGATCGTCCCGGTAGAGGGTGATGTCCAGCGTTTCGACCCGCGGCCGAATGCCGGCGAATTCTTCCATCATGTCGGCCAGACGCTCCGCCAGAGGCACACCGCGGCGAAGAATGCCTGCGAGAATCAGATTTTCCGGAGCGTTGTTTTCCAGAATCTGATGCGCCAGTCTGCGCAGTGTGCGCTCAAACGCGGATGCGTCGGTAAGCTCAATGGTGGTCATAGTTCCTCCGATCCGAAGCGGCGCAAGGGTACAAAAAAACCTTGCCGCGAGAGCGGCAAGGCATAAACTGCATGACAAGACAGACGGGCAGAAAAAGCCCGTATGGTTCTCCTGATTCTGCATCCTTGTCGGTCTCTCTGTACCGCTCTTAAAGAATACGTTTTGCCAATCCTAGCACGAATATGGCCTCTTGTAAAGCACTGAAAACAAAATTTGTCAGATTCTCCAAAGCTGCGACACGCTTGACCGGGAATTGCTGTCGGAATTGTGAGCGTGCGCCGTATCAAATTCCGGACATGGGAAATACTGTGCAGTAGGAAGGCGCTCTTGGGAAAAGGGAACGATTCACCCGGAGAGACAGAAACTGTTGGAGGATGGAAGGTATGCAGGGCAAGGTCGAGATCAGCGGCATCAACACGGCGCAGTTGAAAACGATCAAAAACGACGAAATGGTGCGGCTGCTCCGGCGCAGCCGCGAAGGAGACGAGGAGGCGCGCCAGCGGCTGATCGAAGGAAATCTTCGGCTGGTGCTGTCGGTCATTCAGAAGTTCCTCGGCAGGGGAGAGAGCCCGGACGATCTGTTTCAGGTTGGCTGCGTGGGCCTTTTGAAGGCGATTTCCAATTTTGATGTCGATCTGAATGTGAAATTCAGCACCTACGGCGTGCCGATGATCGCAGGCGAGATCCGCAGATACCTGCGCGACAACAGCGCCATGCGCGTCAGCCGGAGTGTGCGCGACATGGCCTACCGCGTTTTGCAGTGCAAGGAAGCGATGGTTGCCGAGAACGCGCGCGAGCCGACTTTTGCGGAAATTGCAAAGCGCCTGGAGGTGCCGGAGGAAGCTGTGGTCAATGCAATGGATGCCATTTCCGCGCCGCTCTCGCTGTACGAGCCGGTTTATTCCGACGGCGGCGATCCCTTGACGGTGATGGATCAGGTGCGCGATACCAAGAACACGGATGAACGTTGGACCGAGCGCATTGCGCTGCGGGAGGCAATCTCTGCTTTGGGAGAGCGGGAAAAGCGCATCCTCGCGCTGCGTTTTTTCGACGGAAAAACGCAGATGGAGGTTGCGTCCGAGGTGGGGATCTCTCAGGCACAGGTGTCAAGATTGGAAAAGAACGCCATTTCCAGCATCCGCAAAGCAATCTGTGTGTCATAATCAGAATCCGGCGGCGGTGTGTGGCGGAATATTTCCGCCGCGCACCGCATAGGCTTTGAGGAAAAGGCGGTGAGCGTATGGGAAAACGGTTTTCCAGCCTGAAATGCCGGGAGGTTGTCAATATCTGCGATGGCGCACGGCTGGGGTTCGTTTCAGACGTGGAGGTTGACCTCAAAACGGGCAGAATTACGGCGATTGTTGTACCGGGACCTTGCAGATTCCTTGGCGTGGCGGGGCGGCGGGATGACTACGTCATTCCGTGGCAGTGTATCCAGCGCATCGGAGACGACATCATTCTGATCGAAACGGAACTGGAGAAGACCCGTATTCCGCGGGCAAAGAAAAATATCTTCTGACCGCAGATGCCGGTCAGATTTTTTTGCCCGGAATTGACGAAAAAACTTCAAAATTTTGCAAAAAAGTTCTTGAAATCTGGGGGAACACGGGATATAATAATACGGCGTGCGAAAAGCGCGACATCAAAACACCACACACGCCCGGATGTTCCGTCCCAGTGCCGGCTTTCCGGTGGACGGGAGAGATGAGGGGTGTGGAGGTAAAAACGAAAAGGAGAACACACAAATGGCAGTCGTATCCATGAAAAGCCTGCTCGAAGCTGGTGTCCATTTCGGCCATCAGACCAGACGCTGGAACCCCAAAATGGCTCCCTACATCTACACGGAGCGCAATGGTATTTATATCATTGACCTGCAGAAGACCGTAAAGAAGATCGAGGAAGCTTACAACTTTATCCGTGACCTTGCAGCCAACGGCGAGAGCATTCTCTTTGTCGGCACCAAGAAGCAGGCACAGGATGCCATCAAGGAAGAGGCTGAAAGAGTCGACCAGTACTATGTCAACGCCCGTTGGCTCGGCGGTATGCTGACCAACTTCAAGACCATGCGCACCCGTATTGACCGTCTGGCACAGCTCCGCAAGATGCAGGAAGACGGCACCTTCGCAATGCTTCCCAAGAAGGAAGTCATCAAGCTTGAGGGTGAAATCGCAAAGCTTGAGAAGTATCTCGGCGGCGTGAAGAAGATGAAGAAGCTGCCCGGCGCTCTGTTTATCGTTGACCCCCGCAAAGAGCGCAACGCCATCGCCGAGGCTCGCAAGCTGCACATCCCCATCGTTGCGATCGTCGATACCAACTGCGATCCTGATGAGATCGACTATGTTATCCCCGGCAACGACGACGCTATCCGTGCCATTCGCCTGATTGTCGCCACCATGGCCAACGCTGTTCAGGAAGGCCGTCAGGGCGAAGCCAATACTGAGGCTGCTGCCGAGGCTCCCGTGGAAACCGCTGAAGCTCCCGTCGAGGAATAAGAGAAGCAACCCATAATGCCCGCCCAACCGCGGGCATTCTTATAAATACAGGAGGATATTATTATGGCATTTACTGCTGCTGATGTTAAGAAACTGCGTGAAATGACCAACGTCGGTATGATGGACTGCAAGAAGGCCCTCACCGAAAACGACGGCGACATGGACAAGGCAGTCGAATGGCTGCGTGAAAAGGGCCTGGCAAAGGCTGCCAAGAAGGCTGACCGCATCGCGGCCGAAGGCATGGCTTACGCTACTGTCTGCGACGAGTGCGGCGTTGGCGCGATCGTCGAGGTCAACTGCGAGACCGACTTCTGCGCAAAGTCTGCTCCCTTTGTTGACTTTGTTAAGGAAATCTGCCAGGTCGTTCTGAACGACAACCCCGCGACCGTTGAGGCGCTCAAGGACTGCAAGTATCCCGGCACCGAGATGAAGGTCTCCGAGGTTCTGCCTGAGAAGGTTATGTCCATCGGTGAAAACCTGCAGATCCGCCGCTTTGCCCGTTTTGACAAGAACACCTCCGTGGCTTATGTCCACGCAGGCGGCAAGATCGCTGTCCTGGTCAACCTGGCGGTTGAGGGCGGCATCGACGCCACTGCCATCGGCAAGGACGTCGCCATGCAGATCGCTGCACTGAATCCCCGCTTCTGGGACAAGAGCCTCGTTACCGAGGACGTCGTCGAGGAAGAGAAGAAAATCGCTCTGGCTCTGATGGACAATGATCCCAAGATGGCTTCCAAGCCCCAGCAGGTCAAGGAAAAGATCGCTGCCGGCAAGATTAACAAGTTCTACGAGGAAAACTGCCTCATGCAGCAGTCCTTCGTCAAGGACGGCTCCATGACGGTTGAGCAGTATGTTGCCTCCGCTGCAAAGGCACTGGGCGGCTCTGTCAAGTTTGTTGGTGCGGTTCGCTTTGAGAAGGGCGAGGGCATTGAGAAGAAGCAGGAAGACTTCGCTGCCGAGGTTGCTGCGCAGATGAACATGGGCAAGTAAGTTGCCTGAATGCTCTAAATAAATACCGGCTTGCCGCCTGTGAGCGCGGGAGAATGGATCAAGCGTCCATTCATCTGCGTGGCAGGGGCAGCGGAAAGCACAGAGAGGAAAGACTGTTGTGGTCTTTCCTCTCTGTGCGTCTTTCTGTCAGGAATCAGTTGCAATACGGGGAATGCGCCTTTCAAGCCGGAGGATTATCTGTTCTTATCCAGCCTTTTCATAACAAGAAGAATTCCGGCACAGCCGGCAAACGCTGCTGTCATCAGGCAAAGCCAAAGCACCGGGCGGCTGCTGTCCCCGGTTTTCGGTGTCTCGCCCCTGGTATTTATAAAAATCGCGGTTGAAGTTTCGTTTTCCTGAATGATGCCTTTGCCGCCGTTCACGTAAACCATATAGCCTGCATTCCCGCTTTCCGTGACCGAATACTCCGTTGAAGCCGGCAGACCGGTGATGAGGATGGCGCGTAGCTATGCAGCATAAAACTGTATTAAGATATGCTCAAACGCAGAGAGATCACAGCAAATGATGCGCGATGCAGAAATGAAAACCGTGGGGCGCTTGAAAATCAGGCGCCCCGCGGTTCAGTTTTCGGTTCGGTGGAGAAAAGCACGTGTTTGCTCCTTCGTTGACTCATGGAAGATCTGCCGGGGTGTACCCTCCTCGACGATTACCCCGTCGGCCATGAAAATGATCTTGTCGGATGCCTGCTCCGCAAAAGCCATCTCGTGCGTGACGAGGATCATCGTACTGCCGGATTCCTTCAGAGCAAGAATCGCCTTCAGCACCTCGCCGGTCAGCTCGGGATCGAGAGCACTGGTCGGCTCGTCAAAACAGAGAATATCGGGTTTCATCGCAAGCGCACGTGCAATGGCAACACGCTGCTGCTGCCCGCCGGAAAGCTGGTGCGGATAATTCCCAATGCGGTCAGACAGGCCGACCTTTTGCAAAAGCTCAAGTGCTTCCGCTTCAATGTTCTCCTGAATTGCCTTCCGGCGAGCCCGGTAGTCCGGGAGCGCTTTTGCCGCCAAAAGAGGGGCAAGCATGACATTTTTCAGTGCGGTGTACTGCGGAAACAGATTGAAATTCTGAAAAACCAGACCGAAATGCAGCCGGTTTTGCCGGACCTCTTCCTCCGTCATGGCGCCCTGCTGCTCAGCGTCCAAAAGCAGCTTCCCATCGACACGGATTCTGCCGCCGTCCGGCTTTTCAAGAAAATTCAGGCAGCGCAGCAGCGTTGTCTTTCCGCTCCCGGAGGAGCCGAGGATGCTCAGAACGCTGCCTTTTTCCATCCGGAAGCTGATGTCCTTCAGGACTTCAACGCTTCCGAACTTCTTTTCCAGACGTTCGACCTCCAAAATTGCCATATAAACCTCCTCAGCGGAAATAGGCCAGCTTTTTTTCCAGCTTGCCGAGCAAAAGCGTGACGATGCCGTTAAAAATCAGGTAGTAAATGCCGGTGCAGAACAGCGGCCAGAGAAGACCGGAGTAGCCATGCGCGCCCTTGAGGAAGGAATAGCCCGCCCAGATTACCTCTTGCAGAGAAATTACGCGCGCAATGGCGGTATCCTTGACCAGCGTGATGACTTCGTTCGAAATCGGTGGGACAATGCGCTTGACCATTTGCAGCAGTGTGACCTTGAAGAAAATCTGCCGCTTTGTCATGCCGAGCACCTGACCGGCCTCCTGCTGTCCTGCGGGGACGCCCTGAATCCCGCCACGGTAGATTTCGGAGAAATAGCAGGCGTAGTTCAGGATGAAAGCGATTGCGGAAGCAAGAAATCTTCCCCGGTCACCGGCCGGCCAAGGGCTGCCGCCCTTGAGCAGCGTTCCGGGAATGTAGAAGATGATGATCAACTGAAGCATCAGCGGCGTTCCGCGCACTACCCAGACAAGCAGGCGCACAAGCAGCGACACCGGCCGGAAGTTCAGAAGAAACTGCGCAAAGCGGCCTGGCTTGCGCCGGCCCGTCGCGGACAGCGCGGCGCGGCGGAAGGGAGCCCAGGTGCTCATGGAGCCGAAAGAGATCAGAAGCCCCAGAGGAAGCGCTCCGATCAGAGTCACAAAGAACAGCTTCAGGGTCTGCAAAAACCCCTCGTTCAGTGCGCCGAAAACCGTTGGGATCATGGAATACCACCTGTCTTGCCGTTGCCGGCAGATATTTTACTGTGCGATCAACGCCTTCTGCACGCCGTAGCGTTCGGCGAGTTCCTGCAAATTGCCCTCGGCATATTGCTGCTTCAAAAAGTCGTTCAGAAGCCCTGCAAGATCGGAGCCCTTTCGGAAACCGACGCCGTATTCCTCACTGTTCAGGCTGACTGTGCAGGTCAGCGCAGAATAGCTGGTGTTTTCACCGATCATTGCACCAGCCATCAGAGAGTCGATGATGGCGGCATCCGCAGTGCCGGAACTGACCTCCAGAAGCGCAGTGGCCTGATCTTCGACCTCGGTGTATTTGAACCCGAGCGCGTCCGCCTCTTTTTTACCGGCCGAGCCGCTTTCAACGGCAAAACTCAGGCTCTTCAGGCTTTCAACGGTCTGATATTCTGCGGCTTTTTCCTGAGGAACAACGACAATCTGCGCGTTGTTGCAGTAGGGGGCGGAACATTCCATGGCTGCCTTGACGTCATCAGTCAGAGTCATGCCGTTCCAGACCACGTCTATGGTTTTACCATTCAGCTCATAGACCTTGTTGTTCCAGTCGATAATCTGGAACTCTGCCTTGACGCCCAGCGATTCTGCAAACGATTTGGCAAGGTCTGCGTCAAAACCGATCCATTCGCCGGAAGTGTCCTGATAGTCCATCGGTTCAAAAACTGTGATGCCGATGACCAGTGTTCCTTTTTTCTTGACATATTCGGAATCGCTGCCGTCGGTGGGATCTTTCGCCGCGCAGCCGGCCAGAATTGTCAGAAGGAGTGTGACCGCGCAGAGAACAGCAAGTAGTTTTTTCATTTTGCTCACCTCGTGATTTATTTCGCTAATTCGGTAATGAATTAAAGCAAGTAAAACTATAGCACGGCGAAGCGCCCTTGTCAACGGGTTTTTACAAAAAGATCGAGAAAATTTTACGGCCCCAGAATCTTGCAATCTGCACAAGCCTGTGCTATGCTTTTTGTAAAGAATCACGATTTTTGGAGGCACTTATGACTTTTCAGGAAATCGCAGCCAACGAAACGATACGCGCTTATATTCAAAAGGCGGATGAGTCGCTGGTCGCACTTGGCTATACGGAGCACAGCTTCGCTCACGTAACACATGTTGCTCAGACGGCGCGTTATATCCTCGAAACTCTCGGCTACGATGCGCACACGGTGGAGCTGGCGCAAATTGCAGGATATCTGCACGATATCGGAAATCTGGTCAACCGGGTCGATCATTCCCAGAGTGGCGCGGTGATGGCCTTTCAGATTCTGACAGGTCTTGGCTGCCCGGCAGAGGATGTTGCAACGGTCGTTACGGCCATCGGCAACCATGACGAGGGAACAGGTGTGCCGGTCAATGCGCTGTCGGCGGCACTTATCTTGGCGGATAAGGCGGATGTAAGAAGAAGCCGCGTCCGCAATACGGACACGGCCTCCTTTGATATTCACGATCGCGTGAACTACTCGGTCACAAAATCTCTGCTGAAGATCAATGAGGAAAAGACGCTCATCAAACTCAAACTGACGGTAGACACGCGCTATGGCTCGGTCATGGACTATTTTGAGATTTTCATGCAGCGCATGATTCTATGCCGCAAGGCTGCTCAGAAGCTGGGGCTTCAATTCAAACTCATGATCAACGAGCAGCAGCTCATTTGATCCGCATCCAGGTCGCGGTAGGGATAGAGCCGTTCCCAGCGGCCGGTTTCCCGGTTGTACTGCACGCTGCTGCGATGGGATGAGAGCAGGCGTACAAGGTTGTAGATATCAATCCAGATTTCGTGGTCACACTCCTTCTGGCTTTCGTCAAAAATCAGCTCCACGCCGAAATGCAAATGAACGGTCTCGATGTTGTTGACATTTTCCTGCCGGGAGTAGCCGGTTCTGCCCATAAAACCGATCACATCTCCGGCATTGACGTGCTGTCCCTCGGTAAGTCCGGGGGCGTAGGGCGTGTCCTTGCGTAAATGGGCATAATAATAGTAGCGCAGACGGTCGTCCGAACGAATGCCGATGCGCCAGCCGCCATATTGGTTCCAGCCGAGCGCTTCAACTGTCCCGCCCTCTACCGCGACAATGGGAGTTCCCAGCGCGCCGAGCAGATCGTTTCCGAGATGGGGCCGGGAGAAGCCATAGCTGCGTCTTGCACCGAAGTCGTCATAATGCGAATAGCCATAGCCTGCGGCGATGGGGGAGAAAGCCTTCAGGCCATAAGCCGGATGCCACTCGGATGTGCCGGTTTCCCGGTCGATGGTTTGAATCGCAAAGTGTCCCACCAGCCCACCGAGAACGGCGTGATACGCTTCGCGGTAATAGGAATAATACTTGTACTGTGACCCCGCCAGCTCTTTTGGGGTGTGCCCGCCGCGGAGCTCCTTTGCTGCCCGGTCGACCGCTGCCGCGGTGATGTTTTTTCCCCCACCGCAGTGTGTCGCGGCCAGCGCGAGCAAGTCAATCCATGAAAGGACAGGCTCCTCGCCTTGTGAGGCAATGTCCAGCTCCAGTGCGCGCTGCATGGAGGCAAGACCGATATCAAACTCTACCCATTGGATGGGATTTTCCTCTGCGAAAACGCGCGGAGTCAGTAAAATCACCGATAGCAGACAGCAAAAAATCCTCTTTTTCACAAACGACACCTCACGGATAGTTTGCGAAAAAAAGGATTTTTTATTACATTCAAGGCATTGCGACTGCCAGCAGCAGGAAAGGCTCGGAGGCATCCGGCATCTCGGCGGGGTAATAGAGCGCGACCCTGTATTCGCCGGTGCAGAGATCGAGAAGCTCGGTCATTTCGGCGTAAGACGGTGTGTAGAGTGTGATGTTGGAAGCAACAGAGCAGAGCGTTTCTGAGAGACTTTCAGCAATCTCGGATGCCTGCGGAAGCAGCTCGGTGAGCGTGCCAAGCAAGATTGCGTCAGATTCGCCGTTCAGGGGAAGACTCAGGACAGGGGAGAGATCCGCAAAGGGAGACTGCTCCTCCGGATACCAAACAATCATGACCGGCGAGGCGGAAAACGCTTCGGTATCCATGGCGTTATTGGGCGCTGCGGAGCAGACTTCAAGCGGGGCGTTGGTTTTCTCATCACCGGGGGCGTCCGATCGGCTGAAAAACCAGGCGTCATCCGCTGATTCGGAATCCCCCGCGCCAATGGAAGCATTTTCCATCATCGCAACGTCGTTTGAAAAAGAACGAGGGTCGGCCCTGGCAAAGACCGGCAGATTCCACGCACCGAATACGGCCAAGGCCAGCACGGCTGCCGTCGCGAGCGTGGCGGCAGGCGCCGCAAAATAGAGAAGCCCGCGGCGCCTGCGTTTTTTCGGAATCTGCTTCATGATGCGTGACGTCAGGCCTGCGGGCGGCGCCGGCGTCTGCGCGAGAAGCGCATCCGTCTGTTCCAACTCCTGCAGGAGAGTGCGGCACGCCGGACAGACAGCAAGATGCTCCTGCAGCTTCGCTTCTTCCTCTTCGGTGTTTACACCGTCGATGTGTCCGCTGAGCAGGGGATAATATAATTCACAATTCATACCGCAACCTCCTTTCTGTGAGGTTAGACGGGGAACGGTTACTTTTGTTCCTCATTTGTAATAATTTTTTCTGAGCTTTTCTCTGGCGCGAGCAAGACGGGATTTTACGGTGCCTTCCTTGACGCCAAGGATCTCCGCGATGTCGGCATAGCTCAGGTCATTGACCACGCGAAGCGTCAGAATCTGGCGGTGCTCCGGTTCCAGCGCCTCCATCGCATCGGAAAGGCGCTCCTGGCTCTCTGCGGCAAGAATGCGCTCTTCGGGCAGGGGCGCGGGATCCGGCACGTCGATACGCTGCTCCTCTCCCTCTTCGTCGTCGTAGGTGAGGGGGAGAATCTGCCGACGGCGGTTGTTACGCAGAAAATCAATGCACAGATTGGACGCCAGCCGGTAAAGCCAGGTGGAAAAAGCAGACTTGAATTCAAATTTATTCAGATTACTCCAAGCCTTCAGGAACACTTCCTGCGTCAGATCTGCGGCATCTTCCGGATGATTCGTCATGCGGAAAGCAAGCCGGTAGACCTGCGGCTGGTATTGCAGCACAAGATATTCGAAAGCGGAAGTGTCACCCGCTGCGGCTTTTTTGATGTATTTTTTCTCGTCTATTCTGATCACCTCAAATCGCGCTTGATCGCTTTCACGACCGCGTAGACCTCCTCCAACGCAGACAGCCGGGAGATTTGATCCTTATAAAACGAACTGTGCGCGACACCGCGCAGATACCATGCAAGATGCTTGCGCGCCTCCAGACACGCGATATGTTCCCCTTTATCCTCGGCGGCCAGTTCGATCTGGCGAAGCGCAAGATCCATGCGCACGTCCAACGCGGGACGCGGCGCGGGCGCTTCACCGTTCAGTGCGGCGCCGACCTGCCCAAGCAGCCAGGGATCCCCGAAGACGGCGCGGCCGAGCATGAACAAAGAGGCACCGGAGTGCATTTGGCAGCGCAGCGCAGCCTCCGGAGAGTCAATGTCGCCGTTGGCAATGACGGGGACGGAAACGGCGTCGCAGACATCACGAATTCTATCCCAGTCCGCCCTACCTGAGTAGAGCATGGATCTGGTGCGCCCGTGGACGGCGATTGCATCCGCTCCGTTTTCGACTGCGGCGCGGGCAAGCTCCACGGCATTGATGCAGCCGCGATCCCAGCCCAGCCGGGTTTTGACGGTGACAGGGATGGAAACGGCATCCCTGACAGCGCGGATGATGCGTCCGGCCAGCGGCACATCCTTCATAAGAGCGCAGCCGTCGCCATTATTGACGATTTTCGGCATGGGACAGCCCATGTTAATGTCAATGAAGTCGCAGCCGCTGTATTCTGCGGCAAGGAGAGCGGCCTGCGCCATGACCTCCGGATCGTTGCCGAAAATCTGCACGCCGCAGAGAGACCCCGCGTTTTTGCGCAGAAGGGCGCGGCTCTTTTTGTCCTGATAGACCAGCGCTCGGGAGGAAACCATTTCCGTCACGGTGACGGACGCGCCGAGCTCCGCACAGACAGTGCGAAAGGCATAGTCCGTGACACCCGCCATGGGGGCGAGGACAACGGGAGAGGCAATGCTCTTTCCCAAAAACTGCACAGTGGTCCCTCCTTTTCGCCGTTTCAAATCAGTTTACCATAATTCAAGCCAAAAGACAAGTCGTCCGTTCAAAAAAATCGTAATACGCAGAATGCGGAGGCGACTGACGCAAAAAAATCAGCCCGCCGAAGAATCTGACGGGCCAAAACTGCAAGGTATTCAGCTCAGAAAAACGACACTGGCCAGCCATGCTGCCGCGACCGGCGCCGCGCCGCACAGCGCCCAGAGAAAACGGCGCAGAACAGGACGCTTTTTCCGCAGGCCCCGTGTGGCATAGGACTCCGCGATCGACTGCGCTTCCGCTAAAAGCTCTCTTGGCGTGACGCCATCCTGTTCGGATGCATCTTCGCGCAGAAGAAAGATCGCCTGCTCAAAGAGATGCGGATTCGGCGACTTGACCACAAGCACCTGCCGGGAAGTTCCCTTGACCATAAAAAATCCCTCCTTGTCCCAAGTTTCCCCGGAAATACGGAAAATCAAACGGGGCAGGGTAAAAAACGCGGCCGCTCCACAGAACGGCCGCGAGGATGGCTTATGCCTGAAATTCATTGGGGTCGAGGACGGAGTCGTCGTTGAAGACCCACTCCTGCACATTGATGACATCGTAGGTGGTTTCACTGCGGCGGATGACGACCTTGGAAAGGCCGGCATTGATGATCATCCGGCGGCACATGGGGCAGGGCTGAAGATCCGGAAGCAGCAGGCCATCCACAACGTTTTTCGCCACAAGGTACATGGTTCCGCCAATACACTCACTGCGCGCTGCGGAAATGATGGCGTTCGTTTCGGCATGGACACTGCGGCACAGCTCATAGCGCTGGCCGGAGGGGATATTCAGCCGGTCGCGGATGCAGTAGCCCAGCTCGGAGCAGTTGCTGCGGCCGCGCGGCGCGCCGTTGTAGCCGGTGGAAACGATCTCGTCATTGCGCACAATCAAAGCGCCGTAAGCGGCGCGCAGACAGGTGGAGCGCTCCAGTACGGTCTCAGCAATGTCGAGATAATAGTTTTCCTTGTCGATGCGGCTCATTGGAATCCAGCCTCCAGTATTGGGAAGATAGCTGCATTATACACTGCATTTTGAAAAAAAGCAAGCATTTTCGGGATATTTGTGGAAAAGCGCTGCGAAAACGGTCGAAATTTGACGTTTCTGCTCCACAGAGGCCGCTTTTTATGAAACACAGAGTACGTCCATGAAGGCCGGCGGTCCGGAAGCGCCCGGCGGCACTGCGGTCACAACTCGCACTTGCCGCGCGGGATAAACTGGCCGCCGCAGTCATCGAGAATCGTTCCCTCCTCCACGCGGAGCGAGCCGCGCAGAAAAACCTTTGCGATGTGACCGGCGATCTCATAGCCCTCAAAGGGGGCGTAATCCACATTCGCAGCCTGATCGGCTGCTGTCACAACGGTTTTGCCCTCTGGGTCGTAGACCACAATATCCGCGTCCGCGCCGGGCATGATGCAGCCCTTGCGCGGATAGGCACCGTAGAGTCTGGCGGGTGTCTCGGACAACACATCCACCATGCGCTCGGCGGAGATGCGTCCGGCGGCTACGCCATAGGTATACAGCAGAACACCGCGGGTTTCCACGCCGGGCATACCGCCGGGAATCTTGGTGAAATCCTCTCGGCCGGCGGACTTCTGTGCCAGCGTGAAGCTGCAATGGTCAGTGGACACGGTTTGGATTTCTCCGGTAGCCAGCGCATTCCAGAGGACTTCGTTGTCCAGTTTTTTGCGCAGGGGCGGAGCGCAGATGTATTTTGCGCCTTCAAAATCGGGCCTGGAGTACAGGCTGTCATCCATCAGCAGATAATGCGGACAGGTTTCTACGAAGACCTTCTGCCCCAGCGCACGCGCCTGCTCGATTTCGCGCAGACCTGCCGCAGAGGAAAGATGTACCACGATGACCGGCACGTCCGCCAGCTTTGCCATTTTCAGCAGGCGGCCAACGGCTTCGGCTTCCAACTCTGCCGGCCGGCAGCGGGGATGCGCAGCAGGGGAGAACTCGCCTGCGGCTTTCTTTTCCGCGATCAAAGCATCAATCACCCCAGCATTTTCGCAGTGGACGCCGGCGATGCCGCCGAGCTTTTTCAGTTCCTGCAAAGCGCGGAAAATGTTCTCATCGCCTATCATCATGGCGGGATAGGTCAGATACATTTTGAAAGAGGAAACACCCTGCTCAAACATTTTGGGCAGCTCTGCTATGATTTCCTCGTTCCAGTCGTCTATGGTCATGTGGAAGCTGTAGTCGCAGGCGGTATGCCCATCGGCTTTTTTGTGCCAGAGGTCAAGACCGTATTGCAGGCTTTCTCCCTTGTTTGGACAGGCAAAGTCGATGACCATCGTTGTGCCGCCGCGCAGGGCGGAGCGGCCGCCGGTATAAAAATCATCGGCAGTCGTTGTGTTGCAGACATCCAGATCAAAGTGCGTGTGTGCGTCGATGAAGCCGGGGAAGAGCAGCTTACCGGAAACGTCGATGATCTCGGCATCCTCACAGGAAAGCCCGGGCGCGACGGCGGCGATCTTCTCACCGTCGATGAGGACGTCCGCGGTCTGACGGCCGGAGGCATTGATGACAGTGCCGCCGCGAAGCAGTTTTTTCATACCAGACAGCTCCTTTACTTGTTCATTTGGATGCCTTCAGTATACCACAGCCCCGTGCCGCGTGCAAGCGCTTGTTTCTGCGGGCAGAGGTGCAAAAACCGCTCGCGGACTTGACAATCGCCTCCTGTTTGATTATTATGATAATTAGGAAAACAGGCGAAAAGTATTGAACAAAGGACGGTTTTTCCATTGGAGATTTTAACGAAAGAGCAATACGGCGAATATGAGGAGTTTCTGCTTCACAGCGACAACGGAATGTTCCACCAGAGTCCGGAGTGGGGCAGGGTCAAGAATAAATTTATCACTGAAATCATTGCGGCGCGCGGAGAGGACGGCAAGATCAAGGCCGGGATGCTGGTACTGATCCGGCCGATCGTGCTGGGCTACTCTATTATGTACGCCCCGCGCGGCCCGGTCTGCGACCCGCATGACAAGGCGCTTCTGGCCGAACTGATGGAGGGCGCAAAGGTTCTTGCGAAGAAATACAAGAGCTACGTTTTGAAAATGGATCCGAACATCCGCAAGGATGATGAAGAATTCGTGCAGATCATGCAGTCGCTGGGCGGCAGTTTCAAGTTTGACGGCAGTGATTTTTCCTCCAGTCTCCAGCCCTCGGTTGTGTATATTCTCGACATTGCGGGAAGAACACCGGATGAGATGTTTATGCACTTCCCTTATAAGACACGCTATGCCATCCGCAGTGCTGCGAAGTTTGGCGTCGAGGTGCGCGAGTGCGGCCGTGAAAGTCTGCCGGAGTTTTATGAGATCATGCAGGAGACTTGCGAGCGCGACCATTTCAGCGTGCGTCCTCTGTCCTATTTTGAGCGGATGTATGACGAGATGGGCGACCACCTGAAGCTCTACCTCAGCTACTACGAGGGCAAGGCAATCTCCGGTGCGATCAACATCACCTATGGAAACCGCAGCCTGCACCTGTACGGCGCCAGCTCCAACAGTCACCGTGATAAGATGCCGAATTATGCCATGCAGTGGAAGATGATCTCTACGGCTGCGGCCAATGGGATCCGTCTGTATGACTTCGGCGGTATCGCTGCAGTCGAGGACGAGTCCAGCCCTTTGTATGGGCTCTATGTGTTCAAACGCAAATTCCGCGGCGAGGTTGTAGAGTATGTGGGTGAGATCGAGGTCGTGTTCCGTCCGGCAGTCAATAAGCTGCTCGGCTTTGCCTATAATCTGCGCCGGAAGATTCTGCGCGGCCCTGGCAGAAAGAAAAAGTAAGTCTGAGGACAAACAATGAAAGCATATGTGGTGGAGAACGCCTGCCTCTCCTATAATATTGAGCTTCTCAAGCGCAAGGCGGGTACAGCGCAGATTTGGGCAGTGGTCAAAGGCAACGGCTACGGTCTTGGAGTTGTTCCGCTGGCGCAGCGCCTTTCAGAGCACGGCATCGACCGCTTCTGCGTGACTGAGGTGCGCGAGGCGGAGCTGCTGCGCGAGAACGGCTTTGATACGGCGCAGATCCTGATGCTGCGCTCTGCCGAAAACGCTGAGGAAATCAATCGCCTGATCGACCTGCGGGTGATTCTGACAGTGGGCTCTGCGGAAATGGCCGCCCTCGTTAATGAAATCGCAGCGCAGCGCGCCGACGTTGCAGAGGTACATGTCAAGATCGACACCGGCATGGGGCGCTTCGGCTTCCTGCCGGAGAATGTCGAAGAGATTCTGCACCTGTACCGCGAGGAAAAGCACATTGCAATCAGCGGGATCTACACACATTTTGACTGTGCATTTAATAATGAGGCACGCACGCGGGCGGAGTTTACGGCTTTTCAGGCGGCTGTGCAGAAAATCCGCGACGCCGGATATGAGACCGGCACGGTGCACTGCTGCAATTCCTCGGCTTTCCTGCGTTTTCCGGAGATGCACTGCGATGCGGTGCGCCTCGGCTCCGCTGTTTTGGGACGGATGCCCTTCCAGACGGCACTGCGTCCGGTGGGGTACGTGGAGGCGCAGATCGACACGGTGCGCGTCTTACCAAAGGGACATACCACGGGTTACGGTGCGATCTGGAAAGCCGGCAGGGATACCCGCGTTGCTATCGTTCCCGTGGGCTGGTATAACGGTTTCGGTGTCAGCGCACAAAGCGGTGTTACGCGTGTGCGCGACTGCATCCATCTGATGCTGTCCGGTCTGCGCGGCCTGTTGCGCCGCAGACGCCTCACGGTGGAGATTGACGGAAAAAGCTGCCCGGTGGTCGGACAGATCGGAATGCTGCACGCAGCGGTGGATGTCAGCGGGGTGGACTGCAAGGCCGGCGATCCTGCCGTCCTCTCCGTCAGTCCGCTTCATGTCAAGGGAATGAAGATCCAATACAGATGATATGGAAATAGAATTTGCCAAATTGCAGGCCGCTCTGGATGACCCCAGAGACAAGACGGCGAAAAAATATCTGAGCACGCTCTCAGAAGAACTGCGCCGGGAAGAGCCGGCGCACTATGCCGAACTCACAAAGCAAGCCTATGAGCGAGAGCCGTGCAAGACGCTAGCGCTGCGGTTTCGCCGCGCTCGAGTCTTGTGCATAGCGGCGTTGGTGCTGGCTGCCGCAGTGGTGATTACTGCGTATTTTCTGGGGGATTTCGGCGCTGCCGTACTGGCCGGCTGGGGGAACCGCTATCTGCTCTCCGCCGCAATTGTGCTGGCAATGGGACTGCTGGTGCTGGCAGGCTTATACAGCGGACGTATCCGAGACCTTCTTCTGGCAGCCGCACTCCTGGAGAAAAACAGAGAAAACGAAGGGAGAAGCTGAACAATGGAGAAAGTCAAGAAGAATTTCGGCTTTGGCTGTATGCGCTTGCCGATGAAAGACGGCGAAGTAGACAGGGAAGAAACCTGCCGCATGGTAGATGCCTTCCTGGAAAACGGTTTCAACTATTTCGACACGGCGCACGGCTACCTTGACGGCAAGAGTGAGCGGGCATTGAAAGACTGTCTTACCAGCCGCTATCCGCGCGACCGCTATCTTCTGACGAATAAGCTGACGAACTCCTTCTTTCAAAAGCAGGAGGATATCCGTCCTTTCTTCGAGAGCCAGTTGGAAGCCTGCGGCGTAGAGTATTTTGATTTTTACCTGATGCATGCGCAGAATGCAGAAATCTTCAAGTATTTCAAGGAGCGACGCGCCTACGAAACCGCCTTTGAGCTGAAGGCGGAGGGAAAAGTCCGCCATGTAGGACTCTCTTTCCATGACAGCCCTGAGGTTCTGGAACAGATTCTGACGGAATATCCGCAGATTGAAGTTGTACAGATTCAGTTCAACTATGTAGATTATAACAATCCGACGGTTCAGAGCCGCGCTTGTTATGAGCTCTGCCGGAAATTCGGCAAGCCTGTGATCGTTATGGAGCCGGTCAAGGGCGGTAATCTTGTAAACCTGCCGGAAAAAGCGGCAGAGATTCTGAGAGAACTGCATGGCGGCAGCCTGGCGAGTTATGCCATCCGTTTCGCGGCGGGCTTTCCCGGCATCCGTATGGTGCTCTCCGGGATGAGCAGCCTTGCGCAGATGCAGGATAATATCAGCTATATGAAAGATTTTGTGCCGCTGAATGAGCGCGAACTGGCGGCCATAGAGCGTGTACAAGAGGTCTTCGCCGGATTGCATTTGATCCCCTGCACAGCCTGCCGCTACTGTACAGACGGCTGCCCGCAGCATATTGCAATTCCGGATCTGTTTGCGGCGATGAACAGCAAGCAGCTTTATGATGACTGGACCGCGGATTATCACTACCGGTCGCACACCGGCCCCTGCAGACGTGCATCCGACTGCCTGAAATGCGGAAAGTGCGAAAAGGCCTGCCCGCAGCATCTGCCCATCCGCCAGCTTCTGGAGGATATCGCAAAAACCTTTGAAAAAGAATGAGAAAAGTAAAAGCCGAGATGCCAATGGCCTCTCGGCTTTTATGTAGCTACCTTGCAGCAATAGCGGCTGCAAGCATTGCCCATGCGATCAAAGCGGAAAGAACCCGTGCGGACATTATTTCTCCTCCATTTCACCATTTTTATTTCAACATAGCAAAACGAAGAAAGTTACGCAAGCAACAATTTATGGAACCACCATATCTGGCGTTTTTGGAGAGAACGAGAAGGATATGTTGTGGTAGGAAAAATTTCGATAAAATATTTCAAAAAATGCTTGACAAAGTGTAGAACCCGTGGTATCATGTACAAGCTGTCGCGAGAGCGCACGA
>CABSBF010000026.1 GCA_902475855.1 uncultured Eubacteriales bacterium | reverse complement strand
AGGTCATTTTTGACCGCGAATCGACGCTGCTGGTCTACGACAAAATCAAAACCCGTATCACCGAGCGCGCAGGCAAGTTCCCGGAAACAGAGATCGTGTTTTATGCAATGGATGACCTCCTGAACGCGCAGCGCAATCTCAATAAGATGGTAGACGAAAATCTCATTCAGGCAGAAGTACCCGCGCATCTGTATGCCATCGTTGGCGAGCAGACGGTATCTGCCACGCTGAAAAATGGCAGCAAGACGGACACCTATACCATCGAGATCCGCAGAGATTCCGACGGCAGCCTCATTGCAGATCCCGTCACCCTCGCAGCCGGTGCGTCGGTCAGCTCCATCACGCTGAAAGAAGCGCCGGAATACGGCAACGCTGCCTGCACCGCGACGATCACGGCCACCCGCGACGGCAAGACGGTCGGCACGCTGGAGGTCAAGACTGCCCTGCATGCTGCATACCTGTGGCCGAAGGAGGTACTGTCAAAATGAGAACAAAGAAACTGTTTTCTCTCCTGTTGGCTGTTCTGATGCTCTGCTCGCTGTCGGTTTCTGCCTTTGCAGCGGAAACCGCGCAGGCCAGCGTCCCGGTGGTGCTGACGGTTGTGAATTCTGTTTCGCCTATCTCTGTCAGCGTCCCCGCCTGCCTGCCGGTCACGGTTTTGGACGGCTATGTTGTAACGGCATCCAACGCCGTCATTGAAAACCGTGCGCAGAGCGGCGCGGTGCAGGTTGTGGCCGTCGATGTGCAGCCCGGCGCGTTCGCCATTGGAGACTATGAGAATTTCGGCAGCGAAGCCGGAAAGATCGCGTTCAGCATCAACGGCTGCAAGACAGTCAAGGAAGGCAAACTGACGCTGGCTGACGGCGCGTTCCCGGTCATTGATGCAGGCAAGAACCTGCGGATCGCATACACCGCGAAGGTTGCGGCAACCGAAAAGGTGGAGAAAGTGAACGCCGCGACGCTGATCTTCACCATTGCGCCTGCAACCGGCAATTCGTAAAGGAGAGAGGAACCGCTATGAAAACAAGAAAACTCACAGCAATCCTGCTTGCCCTCTGCATGCTCCTTTCGCTCAGTATCTCGGCATTTGCGGCAGATGATGCCATTGCCAGCGGCACGATCCAGGACAGCAAGATCACATGGGAATTGGACAGTAAGGGCTGGCTGACCATCTTCGGCAGCGGGGACTGCAGCGCCTTTACAAGCAAAGACGACCAACCGTGGGCAGAATACCGCAGCCAGATCACACAGGTTTGGTTCGACGGCATGGAGAGTCTGGCGATCTCCGATCTTGCTTACTGGTTCGAGGAATGTACCAATCTCACGACTGCCGAGATCCCCAGCACCACGCCGGTCATCGGCAGGCACGCCTTTTATAACTGCCCGCTGCTGACAAAGCTGTCTATTTATTATGGGGAGCATACGCTGGACAGCATTGGCGAGGATGCGTTCTGGCGTGAAACCGACAACGGCGATACGCTCTATGTTGCGTACATCATTGGCTACCCGGATTCTTCTGTGCCTTTCCACGATTATGACTGGATAGCATCCAATCGAAGCAACCGATATTTCCACGATCTTTACGGTGTGTATCAGAACGCAGATGCCGCCACCGCAGGCGGTATCAAGAAAGCGCCTGCACAAGTTTCCACTCGTGCGTCCACCGGCATTGTCGGCACCTGCCCAAGCTGTAAGCAGTATTCTTTGCAAGGCACCTACGTTTCCACAACGCACACCTCGCGCGGCCATGCCGAGTACTACGAGTGCTATAAATGTCATTACACAAAAAATCTCGGCACTTATGTGTATAAAGATCATGGTTCCGGCTCGTATGGTTCTTGGACTTGCCCGGACTGCGGAAGCCATTCGTGGGTACTGGATTACGAAAGTGATGCAACCTGCACACGCAACGGTTATCGGGAGTATAGCTGTGATTGCGGTCAGAGCAAGCGCGAGACCATCTACGCAACCGGCCACAGCTATTCTTATGGAGGCTGGGAGGAATATTCCAGCAGTCAGCACCGGCGCGAAGCCTATTGCCGGAACTGCGGCGCATCCAGCTATGACTATGCTTCGCACAGTCTGAGCTACGGGAGCTGGAGCAACGATTCCTCCAGTCAGCACAGCCGGACGGTGTCCTGCCACACCTGCGGATACAGTATCACGGACTACGGTTCGCATTCCTACTCCACAGGCTCATGGAGCAAGTATTCTGATACCCAGCACCGTCGCTCGAAAACCTGCTCCGGCTGCGGCGCGTCGACCTATGACTACGCTGATCACACCTATACCTATGGCAGGTGGACAAGTTCCAGCGATACCCAGCACAAGCGCACAAAAACCTGTTCAGTTTGTAAGGCAACGGCAGATGAATACGCGGACCACACCGACGCGAATGCGGATGGTATCTGTGATGATTGTGGCGCGAATGTCGCGCTGATCGTGACGTGGGACGCCTCGTCCAACGGCGGCAGCGTCGGCGGCAAGAACAGCGTGACGACCTCCGTCGCGCCCAACCAGACCGCCGTTGCTCCCGGTTACACGCCGGTCAAGGCAGGTCACACGTTCTCCGGCTGGTACACGGAAAAGGCAGGCGGCGCGCTGTACAGCACGGTTACCATTACGGCTGCGCGGACGTTCTACGCGCAGTTTGCCCCGGCAGAATACAAGATCACATGGGATCTCGGTACCGGCAAAACCGAAACGACCGACCAGACCTATGGCGAAAAGCTGAATCTGCCCACGGAGCCTACCCGCAGGGGCTATGCGTTCCTCGGCTGGTTTACGCAGGAAACCGGCGGCACGCAGGTAGATGGCAACACCGTATTCAAAGAGGTAGCTTCTACCACCTACTACGCGCATTGGGAGGAAGCAACCGTGTTCTCTGTCATTGTTCCGGCTGTGCTGCCGGTGACGGTCGATCAGAATGGAAAGGTCTATGTCTCCAACGCAGAGATCGTCAATCACTCCACTGCGGCTGTGCAGGTGTCCTCCGTGACCCTGACGGCAGAAAACGGCTGGACACTGGTGCCGTATGCTTCGGATATGTCCCACGCCAAGGTGGACAGCAACCAGATTGGCTTCAAGATCAACAGCGCACAGACCAGCAAGACCGGCAGCACGGAGCAGTTTGAACTCACTTCCCCGTGGCAGATCAACGAGGAAGAAAGCCTGACGCTCACCTATGACGCAGTTGTCAGCGCCTTGTCGCAGCCGGTCACAAACGCCAATATCCTCTGCGTCCTGTTCGTCGTCGAATGGGCGTAATTACAAAGAAAGAAGGGCATCAATATGCTTAAAATGATTGCCATCGGCAACCTGACGGGAGATCCCGTCCTCAAGACCAACGAAGAAACCGGCAAGCCCTATGCCATCATGCGCATTGCCTCGGACCGCCGCTATAAATCTCCGGATGGAGAAAAGCTGACCGATTTTATCTCGATCAAGGTGCGCGGCGTGCTCGCAGAACGCTGCGCGGAGTTTGCCAGAAAGGGCTGCAAGATTGCGGCCAGCGGTGATTTTGAAACGATCACCTTTGCCGAGGAACCGGAGCGGCAGCCCGGCTTCCTGCTCAAAGCGACCGAGGTAGAATTTCTCTCGCCCCGGAAAGAACTGGACGATGCTGCGGAGCTTCCTGCGGCAGCGTAACAAACAAAGCGGCCATCCCGCAACGGGATGGCCGTTTGCGCGCAGAAAGGAGTTCCAAACATGACGGCATATTTAGATGGATATTCCGGCTATTCCGGCGTTCCGGAGGACGCCGCCGCAGAGATCCTGGAGAAGCTGATGACACACCAGCAGATCTCCTCCGACGAGGTTGCGCAGATCTTAAAGCGGTACGGTGTCTGCGGAGAACCGGAAGCATTACAGGTTGCGTACCGAAAAAAGATCGGTCAGCGGCTCATTGCCAGCCTCCGCGACCCATACGGCAGGCGCGAGGTGTTCTCCACCGGCAGCACCTACGTTCTGGTGGACTGCTGCAATGACCGCGACGCGCTGGAACACATCCACAAGAAGCTGGATAAGGACATGGAAGCGGTTGATCAGGCGTCATGTAAGATTGACAATCGTTTGCAGGTGCTGCAGCGGTTTTCACGGTATCGGAGGAAGCGCAGATGAGATTATCTGAAATGCTGACTGCGATCCGAGAATACCCCGCGCTGAAAATCCAATATGAGACCATGCGCGAGCAGCAAGCGTCCCAAGAGCGCACGGCGGTTCAGCTCTCCATTGCGTATAACAGTCTGCAAATCGGTAACAGGCAGTTGTCCCAAAAGAACAAAGCGCTGGAAACAGCCCTTGTGAAGCTGATCCCGCGGCTGAACAGCCGGGAACACTGTCGGCGGTTCTATAAGACGGTTGCACCGTATCTTGATCCGGGCGGATTTGTGCTTTATAGGAGCGCTGCTGAGTTGACGCGCTTTCATATCAGCACGGAGTTTGCAACGGAAGATAACCTGGGGAAATTCGAGGAAATGGACGGTTATGGGATGCTGCGATACCTGACCGCGGACCGTTTCGGCTCTGTGGAGTATGAGATAGTCGCGCCGTGCTATGAAGAAGCTGTTTCGCTTCATACCGATTACACATCTCCAGAGTACCTGGCGTTTGAGAAAAAGCTGTATGAAAAGACGCTGCGTGAGCTGGGCTTTGGGAAACTGCTCCCAGAGGAACGCGCACCGCAGAAGGATATGAACAAGCGGAAAGAAAAGGTGGAAGAACGATGACAGAACCCATTACCATTGGCGTGGATCATGGCTACGCGGCCATGAAAACCGCGCATTGCTCGTTTCCCTCCGGCTTGGCAGAATACGAGCATGAACCGTACACGCAGAAGAACGTCCTCTGCTATGACGGAAAATACTACGTTGTCGGCAGCGGACGGCAGCCGCTCCAGAAGGATAAGACAGCGGATGAAAACTATTACTTACTGACGCTGGCGGCCATTGCCAAAGAGATCGCATACCGGAACGCGCCGACTACAACACCGGTGATCCTCGCGGCGGGCTTGCCGCTGACGAGCTTCGGCCGGGAAAAGAAAGCATTCCGGGCATATCTGCTGCGCGAGGGCAAACCGGTCTCTTTTTTGTATGAAGGGATTTCGTATGAGATTTCCGTGCAGGATGTGAAGCTGTTTCCGCAGGGCTATGCGGCGATCCTCCAGCACAGTGATTTGCTCAATGAACCCTCCGTGATCCTTGCGGACATTGGCGGCTGGACTGTGGATATCATGCGGCTGGACAACCGTATCCCGCACGCAGCCTCATGCCGCAGCTTGGAGCTGGGCATGATCCGCTGTCTGGATGAGATCGCAGAGCAGGTGCGCCGGAGCCTGAATTTATCGCTCACTAGTGTGCAGATTGAAAATGTCCTGCGCGGCATCCCGGACAGTATGGATGACCGTGTGAAAGCCATCATCCAGCGCGAAGCTGGGCTTTATGCCAGACGCATTCTCTCTGCCATTGCCGAAGCTGGTCTGGACTGCCGCGCTATGCCGGTCGTGTTCCTCGGCGGTGGGGCCGGACTTATGAAACGATACCTGCCGCAGGGCAGTGTTCTGCGTCCTGTTATTCTGGACGATGACAAGTTGAATGCGCAGGCATACGAGCGGCTGGCTGGACAGGTGGCAGACCATGCAGGATAGGCCGCAAACGGCCCGTTTTGGTACGACGCTGTTTCTGGACAATCCACTCCACCGGCAGGCGTGGGAGCTTCTGTCTGCGATTCCGGCTGGGCAGCGCACAAACTGGCTCTGTCTGGCGTTATGTCAGCAGGCGCAGCGGGAGCAATTTCTGCTGGACCTGAAAACAATTCTCCAAACGGAGCTGCAAAACAGCTCCGATCCACAAGCAATTTCGCAGCCGCAGCCAGCCGGGAGCGTCGATGATGACGTTCTCGGCTTTTTGCGCGCGCTGCAGGAAGAAGGTGAAGAAAGCTGAACGTATAATCCGATATTTTGATATGTTCGCGGGCGTCGGCGGCTTCCGGGCAGGGTTAGACTTGGCAGGTGGATTTCAGTGCATTGGGCACTGTGAGATCGACAAATATGCAGACGCCAGCTATCGCGCCATCTACGCGCCCGGAAAGGAGGAAGTCTACTATCCCGACGCAAGAACCATTGACCCCAAAGAACTCCCCGACTTTGACCTCCTGTGCGGAGGCTTCCCCTGCCAGGCGTTTTCTACAGCTGGCAGGAGAAAAGGATTTGAAGATGCAAGAGGCACTCTCTTCTTTGAACTGGCCAGAGTGGTTAAAGAAAAACGACCGCCGTATCTTTTCTTTGAAAACGTGCCTGGGCTCCTTTCGCATGACCGAGGCCGGACATTTGGTGTCATCCTCTCCGCGCTTTATGACCTGGGGTATCATGTCGAATGGACTGTGCTTAACAGCAAACATTTTGGAGTCCCGCAATCAAGACGGCGGCTGTTCCTTATCGGATATCTTGATCCCCGATGCGCCGGAAAAATACTTCCTGTCTTTGGAACAGATGCAAAAGCTCTTGTACAAATCGTCCCCGGCCGCCACGGGACCCGTGTCTACAACGCAGACGGACTAGCCTGCACCCTGACTGCGGCGCAGGGCGGCGGTGGGGCGCACACGGGCCTTTATTTTGTGGATCTGACCAAGGGCGATCCGAAGATCACGGCGAACGCCAGATGTTTGCATACCCGGCAGGACGGCTCCCTTACCAACTTCAAAGGGCAAAATTCCGGCGTTCTCTACATTAAGGAAGCAACGAAGAAAGGCTACAAGGAAGCGCATGAAGGCGATTCCATTGACCTCGGCTTCGCGGGCAGCAATACGCGCCGCGGGCGTGTGTTTGCAGGCGTTGCCCATACGGTGGACACAGCGAACACACATGGCATTGTCCTGCGCGGCGGCAGAGTCCGAAGGCTGATGCCGCGGGAGTGTTTCCGTTTGCAGGGTTTCAGCGAGGATCAGATTGACAAGATCCTCGCTATCAACTCCGATGCGCAGGCATACAAGCAAGCCGGCAACGGTGTGACCGTGACGGTCATAGAAGCCATTGGCCGCCGCATCCGCGCAGCAGATGCGGAACTGCATGATAAAGAGGAAGGACGTGACGTATGCCCTACGATGTAGTAAATATGTTCTTTCTTCAGGACTGTGAGCAGCGATGATTGGCATCAAAGATCAGTGCTTCGGCGTGGAGATCGAGCTGACCGGCATCACGCGAGCAGAAGCGGCAGAGGCACTTGCTGCGTATTTTGAAACAACGCCGCAGCGCAGCTATGATAATTATGATAGCTGGTATGTACCGGATCGGGAGGGCAAGCAGTGGCGCATCATGAGCGACGGCAGTATCCGCGCAGAGTGGAATGACGATGGGCACTATCGCAGAACGACCGATCCGGAATATCGCGTGGAAATGGTGACGCCGAAGCTCACCTATGACGAAATGGAGAAATTCCAGGAGTGTGTGCGCCGTATCCGGCAGGCAGGCGGAAAAGTCAACGACTCCTGCGGGATGCACGTCCATGTGGACGCCTCCAATCATAACCGCCAGAGTCTCAAGAACCTGCTTAGTATCATGTATTCCAAAGAAGATCTGCTGTTCAAAGCCCTGAAAACGGACCCAGCCCGCGTCAACCGCTGGTGTCAGCGCGTGCGCGAACCCATGCTGCAGCGGGCACGGCGGCTGTCCAACGAACCAACGACCGATCTTACCCAGTTGGAGAACATCTGGTACGAAGGCTGCATTTCTGCGCATGAGCATTACAACTGGACGCGCTATTACGCGCTGAATCTGCATTCTGTCTTTTATCGCGGTACCATTGAATGGCGCTGCTTTAATTCTACCCTCCATGCCGGTCGCGCAAAAGCCTACGTCAATCTGTGCCTCGCCATGTCTGCGCAGGCCATCGCCCAACGCACCAGCGTCATGCGCAAGACGGTGAGTGACAATGAGCTGTTCACGTTCCGCGTCTGGCTTGTGCGGATGGGGCTGAACGGCGATGAATTCAAGAACACACGCGATCATCTGCTTGCCAATCTGGAGGGCAATCGCGCCTGGCGATATGACAAGGACTGCTATGCAAGCAGCCACAAAAACCGAACATCTCAACAGGAACAGGAGAGGTGACCGAATGAGAATTTGTATTGAAGAATCCACATACGAGGGTACGCCCATTGAAATTTTAACCCAGCTCCGTGCCTTACATTTTGATGCAGGCACGTTCGACGGCACGGAAGGATATATCCGTTATATGCAGAACACGATCCGCCGCATGACGGAGCAGCCCTGCGAGCTGCCGGAGAGCAGCACGGGAGAACGTGCTGCCGCGCTCATTCGCGTATTGAGTGAGATCGGCGCGCTGGAGCTGCTGGAGGAATGATGATGGAAAGACCACTGTATTTTGCCTACGGCAGCAATATCAATCTGGATCAGATGCGCTACCGCTGCCCGGACGCGACTGTCTACGGGCAGGCTGTTCTGGACAATTATGACCTGCGCTTTCGCGGCAGCGGCGTTGCGACGGTCGAACCCAAGGAAGGTGCTTGCGTCTACGGCCTTTTGTGGGAGTTGACTGACAAATGTGAAGCATCCCTCGACCGCTATGAAGGCTATCCGCGTCTGTATATCAAGCAGACGCTGGAGGTGCGGACGTTTGACGGGCAGCGCGTCCCGGTCATGGCTTATATTATGAACCCAGAGCTGCACCTGAAACCGTCCCTGCCGCCGAGAGACTACTATCTCGGTATCAAAACGGGCTACGAACAAAACGGTCTGCCGGTCGGCTGCCTCAAGTATGCGTTCAAGAACTGCCTCAAGGAGTGCGGCATCGAACCGTATCCGAAAAAGGCACAAACCAAGCCGCCGCAGCGGAAGGAGGCCAGCCATGAGCGATAACGCCATCCGGAGAATTCAAGCTGGTGATCTTCGCGGAATGAGCGACCGAGAAGGGCTGATCCTGCAAGGCTGCGGCGGTGATCCGCAGGAATGGTTGGATGGAATCAACGAAATGCTCACGGATGCCGGAATCCTGCGCAATGGCAGCCGGTTTGAACGGGCATCTCTGTTTGAGTACGACGGTCACACCAACATGCTGTTTGACTTTGAAGGTGTTGATCTTGATGTCGGCAAACTCGCCATGTGGAGACTTACCACATACGGAACGATTGGCGGGACATGGCTCAGTGATTATGTGCCGAACCGTCTGGGTGGTTTTTTAGAGAAATCTGAATTGGGCGTTGAAAAGCCGTCCTGCCCGCTCATTGGGCAGGACGGCAATATTTTTAACCTTGTCGGCATTGCGGCGAGGACGCTGCGCGAAGCTGGTCTGCGGGATCAGGCGAAAGAACTCACCCACCGTATTTTCAGCGGCGAGTGCCACAGCTACGGCGAAGCCCTGTGCCTGATTGGGGAATATGTGACGATCACAGACATTGGCGACTACAATCACAACCGCCGCGGAAAGGAGAAGGATAACTATGAGCGATGATCCCATGCGCATTCTGGTCGTGGAACCCACCAAAGATCCGTATGTCAAGGAGATCGACGGCAGCTTGGCGAGCATGCAGGCTATTGTGGGTGGTTTCATTCAGGCCGTCGAACCGTTTGAAGATCCGAATGTCCTGCTGCTGTGCAACGAAGAAGCCAAACTCCTCGGCCTGCCGGAAAACCGCTTCCTGCGGAATCGCAATGGCATACCGTATGACATCATCCACGGCACGTTCTTCCTCGCCCAAGGCAACGGCGAGGAATTTTGTTCTTTGACCGACAAGCAGATACAGACCTATACGCGCCTGTACTCCCGTGAAAAGCTGTTTGTCATGCAGCATGGAAAAGTACTCAATCAGCCGAAGAAAGGAAAATCGACGCATGAAAGATAAATACATCCTGACGGCAGAGTCCGTCACGGCAGGTCACCCGGACAAGCTCTGCGACACGATTGCGGACAGCGTTCTGGATGCCTGTCTCAAAGAAGATCCCAATGCCCGCATTGCCTGTGAAGTGCTGGCAACGGTGGGCAAAATTCTTGTTGCCGGGGAACTCCGCACGACAGCAAACCCTGACGTGGAAGCCATTGTCCGGCAGGTTGTTCGGAATAGCGGATACGACTGTAATTATCATGTAGAGGTGCGACTGCATACGCAAAGCCCCGATATTGCAGGTGCAGTCGATGGGGATACGCTAGGCGCAGGCGATCAGGGCATCATGTACGGCTACGCCTGCTGGGAAACAGTCGAGCTGCTGCCCGCGCCGGTCGTGCTGGCGAACCGCATCACGAGCCTGCTCACCACCTGCCGGGAAGAAAAGCTGATCTCCGGCATTGGACCGGACGGCAAAGCGCAGGTTTCTGTGCAGTATGCGTTTGGTGTGCCGGAGCGCGTGGACACCATCGTGATCTCCTGCCAGCACGATGCGGACAAAGACCCTACCGAGCTGCGCGAAGAACTCCGCAGGCTGGTCATTGCCCGCGCCTGCCATGACGTGCGCATCGATGAGAATACAAAAATCTTCATCAATCCATCCGGCAGATTTGTGCTGGGCGGCTTTGAAGCAGATACCGGTCTCACCGGCCGTAAGCTGATGGTCGACACCTACGGCGGGCTTGTACCCCACGGCGGCGGTTCGCTTTCCGGCAAGGACGGCACGAAGGTCGACCGCAGCGGCGCATATATGGCGCGCTATGTGGCAAAGAACATCGTCGCCGCCGGTCTTGCCGATGTGTGTACGGTCAGCCTCGCCTATGCCATTGGGCAGACCGAACCGGTTGCCGTCGAGATTGACACGCAGGAGAGCGGATACTATGACGACGCATTTCTGACCGAAGCTGTCCGCCGCGTCTTTGACTTCACCCCGGCAGGCATGATCCGCGCGCTGGATCTGGACAAGCCGTTCTTCGCAGAAGTCTGCAACAACTGCCACTTCATGCACCCGCAGGCAGCTTGGGAGCAGACGGACAAGACAGAGAAGCTGCGGATGGTTTGCGCGGAACTGGAGGATGAGCGCACATGAGTCCAAAGCACGTCGCCTCCTGTTCCTTCGGGAAAGACAGCATTGCGACGATCCTGCTGGCCTTGGAGCATAGCGAGCCGCTGGACGAAGCGGTGTACTGTGAGGTCATGTTTGATAATAGCACCTCAGGCGAAGTGCCAGAACATCAGGCGTTTATCTATCAGGCAGCGATTCCCGCCCTTGAAAAACTGGGCATACCTGTCCGTGTGCTTCGAAGCGAGAAAACCTATACCTCTGTCTTTATGGGAAAGGTCACGCGCGGGCCGAAGAAAGGTATGATCCGCTCCTTTCCTGTGTGTGGGAAATGCTATGTCCAACGTGACTGCAAAATGCACCCGATCCGGCAGTATCAGAAAACGCTGCCGTCCAACACCGTGCAGTACATCGGCATTGCAAAGAACGAACCGCAGCGTCTGGCACGGCTGGGTGGCAATCAGGTGTCGTTGCTGGAGAAATACGGATACACCGAGGATGACGCGAAGCAGCTCTGCAAACAAGCAGGACTGCTTTCCCCTGTGTACGAGTTTACCGACCGCGGCGGCTGCTGGTTTTGCCCGAATGCCAAGCTGTCCGAGCTGCGACATTTGTATGACCATCATCCGGATCTGTGGCAAAAAATGATGCGTCTGCAAATCGTCCCCGGCAAGGTCACAGAGAAATTCAACCGCAGCCAGACGTTTGCGGATATTGATGCAATGTTCCGAGAACAGGATTTGCAAGCAGCGGCCTAACATATTATTGGGGTGGCGATATAAAAATAGGCGTGAACTGTGCAGTTGCATAAATCCAAAAATGCTGGTAAAATACCAATAGGGAAATTATTTTTACAGGAGGTGTCGGACAATGATGTATCCTTTTTTAACGTTGGATGACCAAACCGAGATCGTGCATTCTCAGCTTCTGGACGATGGCAGCGTAAAGGTCTATGTGGAAAAGCCGGACGAAAAGGATTGCTTTCACTATGCGACGTGCTTTCTGCCAGAATACCGCTGGGAAGATGTTTCTGGCTTCTCTGAAGCGGAGATTCAGAAGTATCAGGAAATCATCTCGTCTACGGCGCATCTGATCATGCGATTTGCCGCAGAGGGAGGCTTGGAAAATGCCGCAGGTTTTTAAGGTCGGTTCTTACTGGGTCTACTTCTGGGCAAATGAAAACGATCCGCTGGAACCGGTACATGTTCATGTCTGTCAGGGCGCGCCGAACGGCAACGCGACGAAGATCTGGATCACACGGGCTGGCGGTTGCATCCTGTGCAATAACAATTCCAGAATCCCGGACCGGGTGCTACGGAACATCATGGACGTGATTGAAGCCAGAAGCGCAGAAGTAATTCAAAAGTGGACGTCATTTTTTGGTGAGGCTAGATTCTTCTGCTAAACCATACGGATGGGAAAGAATAATAAGAAGTGTCCTCGCTGCGGGCATAAAATGAAGCAGCAGTTTATTGGCTTGCAGCATTGTTCCTGCGGCATGAGTTGGAAGGGCGGGATCGGCTTTTTTGAGCGCACGCCGGACATGGTATTCTGTCTGCGCCGACAAAAGGGCTCCACAAAGCAGAGCATCTGCATTGAAACACGGCAGGACGACAATACAATATCCAAATCATAATTACGGGAGCGTCAGAGAGATCTGGCGCTCCTATTTCTTTCGGAGGTATCATGACAAATTTCTTTCTGGAAGAACTGAGAAAGATCTATGGGGATGGGCGCGTGATCCATGATCCGCAATTCGTTGGCGAATGCTGCTACGGCAGCCTTGGCGATCTGCGGGTCAAAGCGCGATTTACAAAAGATATCGTTGCGAATCAGTATCCATACCTGACAGTTTCCATTCTGAATCCTACGAAAGGCGAAATTGACAGTGTTCGGATGAAAATTGGGGATGTCATCAGCAGAAGCTGCCGCAGCACAAATCCGAATCTTCGCAATACGGAACCGCACATCTGGGTCGACGGGAAAACGCCGCAGTGGTATGCTTGCTGCCCCGGTTCGCGTGATTATACGTTGTTGGCAAACGCGACTGCGGAATATCACAGCGTTTTTGAACTGACGCACGAACGGGTACAGAATCGACAACATACTCAAAAAATGAAGGGAGCGGATGCCCATGCGCGATAAGCCCAGATGGGAGATCATCCACGGAGACAGCCTTACGGTGTTGGAGAGCTTTCCTCCCAGCACATTTGACGCTGTCATCACCGACCCGCCGTATGCGTCCGGTGGCCGCACGCAGGCGGAAAAATCCAAAGCCACCGCAAAGAAGTATTCCAGCATGGGCGGCAACGCGCCGCCCGACTTTGACGGCGACGCCAAGGATCAGCGATCATGGACCCGCTGGGCGGCAGAGTGGCTGTATCTTGCAAGACGTGCAGCCAAGCCCGGCGCGCCGGTTTGTATGTTCATTGACTGGCGGCAGCTTCCCTGCGCCAGCGATGCGCTCCAATGGGCGGGCTGGATCTGGCGCGGCATTGCCGTGTGGGACAAGGGAAACTCTCGTCCGCAGAAAGGTCGATTCCGACAGCAGGCAGAATATATCGTCTGGGGTTCAAACGGTGATATGCCGGTCAGCCGCCCCGTGCCGTGTTTGCCGGGTGTATTCAAATACGGCAATCCGCAGAACCGCATCCACCTGACCGAAAAGCCGTTGCAGCTCATGCAGGATCTCGTCAAGATCACGGAACCGGGCGGTCATATCTTGGACCCCTTTGCAGGCTCCGGCACGACAGTTCTGGCTGCAGTCAAGGAAGGCTATGACGCGACCGGCATCGAGGTCACCGACGTGTACGCAGATCTTGCCAGAAAGCGGCTGGAATCGGAATTGAACGCTGCGTAGCGACTATTGTAGCGACTACAAAAGGCAAAAATCTGAATTTCAAAATTCCATAGCGACTAATGTAGCGACTACGCTATTCATAGACCGATTTGAATGGCCGAAGCAGCGCGAAGGCATCTATAAGGAAAGAAAATTGAAATCTCTCTCCTCTCTTGCCCCGCCTTTTGGCAGGGCGTCAGGCTCTCGCCGCTTCGCGGCAAGAGCGCAAGCATAGCGTTTTGGTACCAAAACGCAGCTTGCAGGGAGAACCCTGTCCCCAATATGCCGCCTGCGGGCGGAGAAAGGAGCGCCGTGCGGAAGAATCAGTACAATCTGCATATCCGGCTGGATGAGGACGAACGCGCCGCGCTGGAAAAGGGCTTACAGGCCAGCGGCCTGCCGCTGTCGGCCTACCTGCGCAAGCTGATCCTCGGGGAAAGCATCCAAGCCGCACCCTCGGAGGAACTTCGCAGGCTGCGCACGGAGATCCATCAGATCGGCAATAACATCAACCAGCTTGCGCGGAAAGCAAACGCCGGATTTGCCAGCCGCGACGAGGTCACACGCGCCCTGCGGATGCTGGATCGTGTTTACGAACTCATGTACCAGCTCAGTCAGCAGTCATGGCAGTAACCAAGATCCTCGCCCGGCACGCCAGACTGGATCTGGCAATCAATTATGCGGTAAACCCTGACAAAACGGATGAGGAAGTCCTGACGGCTTATCTGAACTGCGACAAGGGGCATGCTTGCCACCAGATGCTTGCAACTAAGGAAGCGAAGAATAACCGTGACGGCGTTCAGTATTACCACATCATCCAATCATTCAAGCCCGGTGAGATCACGCCAGAACTGGCATTGGAAATCGCGCAGGCATTTGCAAAGGAACACCTTGCGGATTATGAGGTCGTCATTGGCGTTCATGTGGACAAAGAACATATCCATGCGCACATGGTTTTCAATTCTGTGAATCTGGTGACGGGGCGAAAATACCACAGCAACGCCAAAAGCTACTACCAGCAGATTCGCACAATTTCGGATAAGCTCTGCCGGGAGCATGGGCTGTCTGTCATTATGGAGGGCAAGCCCTCCAAAGCGGTCAGCTACATTGAATGGCTGCGGCAGTCCAAAGGTCAGCCGACGTTCCGTTCCATGCTGGAAGCGGACCTGCGTGACGCAATTACGGATGCCAACGATCTCGGTCACTTTTTCCTGCTCATGGAGCATAAGGGCTACGAGATCCACCACGGCAACCGGCTTGGATTCCGTTTGCGCGGGCAGGAGCGTTTCATGTATCCGGAGCGCAAAAACGCGGCATATTCGGAAGAAAACATCGAGCGCGCCATTGCGGGGAATCTCACAGAGATTGAAGCCGGTATCAGACCGGCATTCATCCAGCGTCCGAAGCCGCAGCCATACCGCCCCCACCCAAAGTACAAAGGATTCCTTGCACTTTACTATCACTACTGCTATCTGCTTGGACGCATCGAGAAGCGGCAATACCCGCCGCGCATGACGCCGCATCTCCGGCGGGAGCTTATGAAAGCCGAAACCTATAAGGCGCGGCTGAAATTCCTGCAGGAGAATAGCATCTCCACGGCGGATGACCTGACCGCCTGCATGCATCAGGCAGAAAGCACGGTCACGCAGCTTGCCAAGCAGCGCACGATTTTGAACGTCCGTAAGAAAAAGCGCAAGAAGCTCTTTGACGCGCTGGCAGCGGAAGAATCACTCGCCGTGAGCAAAGCCCTCTACGAAGAAGGGCTATCCGGCATGGAATCTGAGTACGCGCAGTACGCGGAAGCGAAAGCCATCTTGGATACCTGCGGCGTTTCACGGCAGGCTCTCACGGAGGAAAAAGCGGATATCTACGAGCAGCTTGCGCAGCTCAACAAGCAGATCCGCGCCGAGCGACAAAAGATCAAGCTGTGCCGTGAGATTGCGGATTCCACAGCAAAGATGCAGCAGGACATTGCTGCCCAAGAAAAATCCCTACATGAAAAAGAAACAGCGCATTTACTCACAAACAGGAGGTGATTCCCCATCAACGTAGGAAACAGCGAAGCCGCCGAGCAGGTCGTCCACATGATGCTCTCAGGCGGCGAGGTAGCGGTCAAGCTGGCAGGTTCGGCGGCAAAAAATGCCGCGGCGATGCTGCTGGCGTTGGCGCGCAATCATAAGAAGGTCTACGGCAAGACCAGCCTCAAGAAAATTCTCCAGCAAACGCGCGACATCCGCACGTTTTCCCTGACACCGGAGCAATACCGCGAGTTCAGCCGTCAGGCGAAGGACAAGGTACTGTTCGCGGGTATCCAGGACAAGGAGCAGCCGGACGCACCCATTGATCTCGTCATTCCAACGACCGATCTGGAACTGGCAAATGTCATTTTCGAGCGTCTCTTTGGTTCACTGGAAAAGCCGCAGGAGGAACGCTCATCAAAAAAAGAGTCTCGGTCGGAACACTCCTCGGACGATACCGTCAGCAGCTCGCCTACGAGCAGGAAGAACTCGAAGAATGACCGCCCGTCCATTGGCGAGCAGCTTCAGTCCTTCCGCGAAAAGCTGTCTGGCGTAGAACCGCGCGTTCCGGCCAGAGAAAAAACACACAGTGAGATCACAAAATAAGCGCCGTTTGGATGGATTTACACGCCAAGCTGTGATATACTCAAACCAACAAAAGCTGGGAGGTGGCACGTATGGCAGAACAAAGCTATGAGCTGATGCACAAAGACGATGTTGTTGCGTCTTTGCAGCTCGACGACCTGTCCGGCGCTATCCTCAAAGTCACGCCCGGCACAAATCCGGAACTGCTGCCGCTCGGCGGCAGTCAGGGCGCAGACAGTCTGCGCAAATGGTGGCTGCGCCGTGCCGTCCCTATCAGTCAGGGCAACATTGCCGCGCTTTTGCAGCAGGAGGGCATCCCCTCCACGCAGAGTCTGCTCGTGCGGAACCTCGGTCTCAGTCTCTCTGACCACTACTGGATCAAGCCGAACGGCAGCGAACTGACTTGGAAAGACGTTAGCCTGTTCTCCAACAGCTTCCGCGATCCGCTGGAATCCATGCAGATCCAACATCCTCACGGTGCAGCTTCGACAAGCACCCAGACACCAGCGTATTCGCCCAGCGCATCGCTGCAAGGTGACCTGATCAAAAAGTGGTTGATCGTCGACGACACGCGCTGCCTGCTCAAAGGCAACCGCGGCGCAAATTCCCAGCAAAGTCTCAATGAAGTGCTGGCATCCATGCTGCATGAGAAGCAGGGCTTTGCAAACCATGTGCAGTACCGCCCGGTCAAGTTCACCGGCAGTGCAAGCGAGCAGTACGGCTGTATTTGCGAGGATTTTGCATCGGAGACGCTGGAGTTTATTCCGGCGATTGACGTTGTGGATTCCGAGAAGAAAGATAACGCTGTCTCGACCTATGAGCATTTCATTCATGTTTGCACGGCACATGGTCTGTCTGAGCTGGAAGTAAGAAGTTTTCTGGAATATCAGATCCTCACGGATTTCGTGCTGACGAATACGGATCGGCATCTCAACAACTTTGGTGTTCTCCGCAACAGCCGGACACTGAAATTTGTGCGGATGGCACCGATCTTCGATTCCGGCAATTCGATGTTCTGGGATGCCCCACGCCTGCCGGAGCGCAGTGACTGCACGGAGATCACGGTCAACAGCTTCCGTAAGACCGAAACAGAGCTACTCAAGCTCGTCACCGACCGCAGCCGCGTCCGCATGGAGCTCCTGCCCAGCCGGGAAGAAATTGCAGAGCTGTACGCCAAGGACGACAGCATCGCGTTCGTGGATTCCATTCTCACCGGCTATGAAAAGAAAAAAGCGCTGCTGGAGCAGTTCATGGAGAAAGGCACTCCGGCACAGAACCGGCACAAACGAATTACCGAACCTGAACGATAATTTTCAACTGCCCTGCAAGGCTTTGCGCTTTGCAGGGTGTTTTTTCTGAGGTGATGCCTATCCGAAAATCAAACGACACCCTGTTTTATCTCATTGGCATAATCCCCGTCGTCTGGCTTGCGCTCCTGTTGGCGCAGTCTCTTGGCGGCGGACTGCCGGAGCTGCTGCGGAATCTGACGCGCGCGTTGGAGCAGCCGACAAATATCGTGTGGACGGATAAAAGCCTGCCCACCATCCTCATCTGCCTTGCCGCTTATGGCATGGCAGTTTTGCTTTATCGGACGAATCAGGGCAGGACCCGCGACGGCGAGGAACACGGCTCCGCGGCGTGGGCGACACCCGCATCCGTCAACGCGCAGTTCGCGCAGAAAGACAGCATCCCGCTGACCCAGCACGTCCGGCTCGGTCTGGATACGCACAAGCACCGCCGCTCCCTCAACGTGCTGGTCATCGGCGGCAGCGGCGCGGCCAAAACGCGCAGCTTTGTTCTTCCCAATATCCTGACCGCAAACACCAACTATGTCATAACGGACCCAAAATCTGAAGTGCTGCTTGCCACGGGCGGCTACCTCAAAGAGCAGGGCTATGACGTGCGCGTTTTGAACCTTGTGAATCTGGAACAGTCGGACGGCTACAATCCGTTCCGCTATCTGCGCGACGAAAAGGACGTGCTGAAGCTGGTCAATAACCTGATCCAGTCCACCACCCCAAAGGGCAGCCACGAGTCCGATCCGTTCTGGACCAAAGCCGAAACCGCGCTCCTGCAGGCCATCATCCTCATGCTGTTTCAGGAAGCCCCGGAATATGAGCAGAACTTCTCCATGGTCATGCGCGTGCTGGAATACGCCGAGGTGCGCGAGGAAGATGAAGGGCATGTGTCTCCGCTCGATCTGCTCTTTGAATCCATAGAGCGCAGAAAACCGGACAGCGTTGCCGTCCGGCAATATAAGGTTTTCAAATTAGCCGCGGGCAAGACCGCAAAATCGATCTTGGTGAGTACTGCCGTCCGTCTCGCGCCCTTTAATCTGCCGCAGATCCAAGCCCTGACCGACCATGACGACATGGACCTTTACACGCTGGGCGAGAAGAAAGTTGCACTTTACGCTGTCATTCCGGATAACGACAACACGTTTGTGCGCCCGGATAGGGCACCTTGCAATGCAGAGAAATGGTACTGCCCCGCATGATAACGCGGGAGGCTGCCTGCCTGACCGAAAGGCGAAAGCTGACACGGGAACACAGCACGGCAGGAACGCGGTAAGTTGCCCAAAGGCAATCGGGCACGACTGAACCGCAAGGCCAAGTGGATATGAGGCTTAAGTTGGGTTTACTGAATGCAAGTTTCAAGTCTCTGTTGTGTCCAGGTGGGGGAAAGTGCCTGTAACCCCCAGCGCAGGTACGTTTACTACTTGAATGTTGGTAAACGGTTATCAGCAAACCTGCGCGACGAGCAGGAGAACCTGTTTTAACGAAACGAAAGCAGAGTCCGACAATCCACATTTACCAAGGCAAAGTGCTAACCGGGGATACCCTAAACAGGAATGCCGTGAAAGGGGGAAAGTTTGGCTATGGTTTAGAGCCTGAATATCCTGCATGGGTACGGAGCGCCCATAGTAGTCCGAGGACCCTGAATTGACAGGGATAGCCGTAAAAACGGAAGCGGTAACGCCGTCCACATGGCGAAGGGGTGCAGTCAATGCGTACTAAAATCGTAAATTGATTAGGGAGGAAAACCTCACGAATGAAACCAACAATGGAGATTTTAGCAAGAATCAGTCAGAACTCAAGCAAAAATAAAGAAGAAGTGTTCACCAGATTATACCGTTACCTTCTGCGTCCTGATATCTACTATGAGGCATACCGAAATTTGTACGCTAACAGTGGAGCGGCGACCAAGGGAGTAAATGAAGATACGGCGGATGGATTCAGCGAGGCAAAAATCAACCGTATCATCAAATCGCTGGAAACAGAAACCTATCAACCCAAGCCGGCCCGCCGCACCTATATCCAAAAAGCCAACGGGAAAATGCGTCCGCTGGGGATTCCCACCTTTACGGACAAGCTGGTACAGGAGGTGCTTCGGCTGGTGCTGCAAGCTGTGTATGAGCCGGTTTTTCTAAATTGCTCACACGGATTTCGGCCAAACCGGAGCTGCCATACCGCATTAGCACAGGCCAAACAGGAGTTCTCCGGTGCAAGGTGGTTTATAGAGGGCGACATCAAGGGTTGCTTTGACCACATTGACCACACTGTTTTGGTGGGGCTGGTAAACCGAAAAATCAAGGATGCGCGGCTGATAAAGCTGCTGCACAAATTTCTGAAAGCCGGATACATGGAGGACTGGCGTTATCACATCACATATAGTGGAACGCCCCAGGGTGGGATTATCTCTCCTATTCTGGCCAATATCTATCTGCATGAGCTGGACAAATTTGTGATGGCGCTGAAGGCTGGTTTCGATGTCTATGAGGAGAAAAAGTACACACCTGAATACAATGCGCTACTCAGTAAAAAGAAAGTGGTACAACGGCAAATCAAAAAGGCTGAGGGCGAGGAGCGCCAGCGGCTTATTGAAAAATACAGGGAAATTCGCAAGCAAATTCTGACGACGCCCGCAAAATCCCATACCGACAAGAAAATCAAGTATATCCGCTATGCGGACGACTTTTTGATTGCGGTGAACGGGAGGCGGGAGGACTGTGTGGAAATCAAGCGAAAACTGGCTGAGTTTATCGGTGGGATGTTGAAGATGGAACTCAGCGAAGAAAAGACGCTCATTACCCACAGCAGCGAATATGCCCGATTCCTGGGATATGATGTCCGGATACGGCGGGATGGGAAAATAAGGCGTGTCGGAAAGTTGAAACAATCAAAGCGCACGCTGAACAATAAAGCAGAATTAGTTGTACCATTGGACGATAAAATCCATAAATTCATCTTCTCAAAAGGCATTGCGATTCAAGAGGAAAACGGAAACCTGCGACCCGTCCACCGGGCGGAGCTGCTACACATGACGGATTTAGAAATTGTCTCCAGTTATAACAGCGAACTTAGGGGAATCTGTAATTACTACAACTTGGCAAGCAACTTTTATAGGCTGAGTTATTTGGCCTACTTGATGGAGTATAGCTGCCTGAGAACCCTTGCCAACAAACACAGAAGCTCTGTACCGAAAATCATCCGCAAATTTCAAGATGGACAGGGCCAGTGGGGTATCCCCTATGAAACAAAAAAAGGCTGGAAATGGTGCTATTTTGCCAACTACGCCGACTGCAAGACAGTGAAGAATCCGACAGACATAGTTACGTCCGCAACCCAACAGCATAGACTTTCGGTGAATACAATCGAAAAACGATTAAAAGCGTGTGAATGTGAATTGTGCGGAACAACGGACAGTCCCTGCTTTGAGATTCACCATGTGAACAAACTCAAAAATCTGAAAGGGAAACTGCCTTGGGAAGTCGCTATGATTGCAAAGCGGCGCAAAACTTTAGTGGTGTGCCATAATTGCCATGTCATGATTCACCACCAGTGAGTATCTGATTGAACAAGCAAAGACGGAGCCGTGTACAGCGAGAGTTGTAAGCACGGTTCTGAGGGGGGTCTGAGCAGACCTACCGCCGCAATGCGGTAAGGCGGCTCTTTCCTACCCTACAATTTCCTTGTGAGCCTGCTTTACGCGCAGGCGTTCCAAGCCCTGTATTACAGCGCAGACCAGATCCACCACGGCCCGCTGCCGCGCCACGTTCGCTTTGTGCTGGATGAGTTTGCAGCCATGCCGCTGCCAGGCTTCACCCGCGAGCTTGCAACCATGCGCTCGCGTTCCATCTCGGCAAGCGTTATCATTCAGAATATGGCGCAGATCAAAGAATTGTATAAGGATAGCTGGGAGACAATTCCAGGCAACTGTGATACCATTTTGTATCTCGGCGGCAACGAATCCAGTACGCACAAATATGTGTCTGAGATGCTTGGCAAAGCCACGATTGATACCAAAACGCACGGACAGACAAAGGGCAAATCTGGTTCTTACTCAACCAATTTCCAGATGTCCGGGCGCGAGCTGCTGACACCGGACGAGGTGCGAAAGCTGGACAATCGCTATGCGCTGCTGTTCATCCGCGGCGCAAGTCCGGTCATGGATGAAAAGTATGATCTCATGCATCATCCAGCGATCTCACACAGTTCCCTCGGCGGCGCAGCGCCCTACATTCATCATGGAACAAAACCGCCCATTTACACCGGCCGCCCGCTGCTTCGTGTGGGCAGTACAGAAAATTTGAATCCATTGAAGGAGGAATTTCATTGAAGAAACCTTTTGAATCCAAAGCCAAACGGCTCTATTCCATCTTCGCCAGCGTGTTTTTCATGCTGGCGGTTTTTGTTGTCCCGGCGTTCGCGGCAGACGGCGATCCGCTGGCGGTCGTGAATAACCTGAGCGATTTCATCTTTTCCCTGATTCGCGCCGTCGGTCTGATTCTGCTCGGCTTCGGCATTTTGCAGGTCGGTTTGTCTCTCAAGTCGCACGATCCGTCGCAGCGCGCAAACGGCATCCTGACCGTCGCGGGCGGTATCGTCATTACATTCACCAAGGAGATCCTGACGCTGATCACCGGCTGATAAGAATATGGGGAGAGCGAAACTGCTCTCCCCGATACAACTGGAGGTGATACCATCTCAAGTGGAAACTGGATCATAGATAATCTCAATTCCTCGCTGGAAACGTGGAACAGCAAACTGTCTGAGATCTGGACGCTGCTGACCACCAGCCCGGAAAATTTCAAAGGCGGCGGGATCTGGAATGTGATTGTCGGGATCAACGACGCGCTGAAGGCAATCGCGTATGCGCTTCTGGTTCTGTTCTTTGTGATTGGCGTCATGAAAACCTGCGGCAGCTTTACGGAGCTGAAACGCCCGGAGGTGGCATTCAAATGCTTCATCCGTTTTGTACTGGCACAGGCGGCGGTCACCTACGGCATGGAGCTGATGACGGCGCTGTTCTCGATTGCGCAGGGCGCGATCCAGACGATCATGGGCGCGTCCGGTCTCACGGCAATGGAAGCATCCACGCTGCCAGCTGAGATCGCGTCGACGATTGAAGATGTCGGCCTGCTGGAGAGCATTCCGCTCTGGGCGGTGACGCTGCTCGGTTCGCTGTTCATCTGGGTGCTGTCGCTCGTCATGATCTTGACCGTCTACGGCCGCTTTTTTAAGCTCTATATGGCGACAGCGATTGCGCCGATCCCACTGTCGAGCTTTGCAGGACAGCCCTCCAGCAGTATCGGTATGGCGTTCATCAAAAGCTACGCCGCCATCTGCTTGGAGGGCTGTGTCATTTTGTTGGCCTGTATTATTTTCTCACAATTTGCGTCCAGCCCGCCCGTCGTAACGGAAGGACTTGCCCCGGCAACGGTCGTCTGGAACTACATTGGCGAGTTGGTGTTCAATATGCTGGTGCTCGTCGGCTCCATCAAAATGTCCGACCGTATCATCCGGGAATTGATGGGACTTGGATAAGAAACCCTCCATCCGTAGTTGGATGGAGGGTTCTGCATCTTATGATTTATTTATTATGCGCCGTGACGAAATTCAGCGTTGTTTTTTGTCAGCAGGTACAGACAATACTGGTTCATGCTGATACCCTCGCGCTTGGAGTTTTCCGCAAGTGCGCGGTGCAGCGACTTCGGAAGCCGCAGCTTGAACTGCCCGGAATACTCCTCGTTAGACGCGGGCTCCGGAATTTCATAACCATCTTCCAGTGCGGCGGCCAGCCATTCGCGTTTGCAGTCCAGCGCGTTTTTCAGCGCCGCTTCCGCCGTCTCGCCGCTGGTTAGGCAGCCGCGCAGCTCCGGATACGAGGCTACAAAACCGCCTTCGTCCGTGTCCGGAACAAGCTCCAGACGATACGGAAGATTCATATAATACTCAATCGTCTTCACGATTTGACACCTCGCTTTCTACAACTTCTTTTACCATCATAACGTAGACTTTCTTGATCGGTTCGTGCATAGGGATCGTAATTGGCGCGCAGCCGGGTTTGCGAAACGTGCAATGACTGCTGCCGCCGTTTGGCTGGCGCATTTCATAGCCGTAGCTCTCCAACACCTTACGCAGCTCATCAAAACGAAGATCGCGCGACAAGCCGCAGATCCTTGCCAATAGTTTATCCCATTTTGACACGGAACATCACCTCTGCCTCTCTGTTCAGTCTTATTATAACATGGTGTCATATATGGTGTCAAATGATTTTTGCATAGGTTTTATACTACCTGCCTGCAATCTTCCGCACCAGCGACACGGCCCACGAAATCAGCCCCAGGACAATGAGCGCATACCAGATCCCATTCGCCAGCGCGTAGTGACTGTAATACCACCCGGAGAACAGCGTTGGCACGATCAGCGCATACAAAAGCGGCAGACCGAGGTGCAGCAGCGACGCGGCATGAAATAATACGGACAGAAGCAAACAGCCAGCCCCAAATACAATCATCAACATGGCACGACCTCCTTTAGAAAGTTTGTGCCATGTTAGCTTGGAACAAGGAAAAGTACAAGGGTCAATCCTAAAAATACAGAAAAATTGGAGGGATTCATCATCGAAGTGAAAATCAACAAAGAGATCCAGCGGTATCAGGAGAGCATTCTGTTCGGCTTATCGCTGCGGCAGATGGTGTTTGCGCTGCTCGCCGTCGGTGTGGCAGTCGGCGCGTATTTTGGCTTGAAGCCGCTTATCGGCGCGGCGGAGGTCGGCTGGGTGTGCATGCTGGCGGCGTTCCCGTTTGCCATGTGCGGCTTTTTTAGCTACAACGGTATGCCCGCCGAGCGATTCCTACTGGCGGTCATTCGGTCAGAAATTCTCTGTCCGCGTACACTGTCATATCATCCGCAGAATCTGTATGCGGAAGTGCTGCTGGATTCCAATTCCATGCGGGAGGTGCTGACGCTTGATTAAAACCCTCAACACCACCATCAAGCAGGACAGAACAGCCTACAAAATCCCGCGCAGTGTGCAGGACGTCATTCCCATACAGCGGATCTTCGCGGATGGGATTTTTCAGTTCGGCACGAAATATTCCAGAACACTGCGCTTTTCGGACATCAACTATGCCATCGCTTCCAAAGAGGACAAGACTGCCATGTTTCTCGGCTACAGCGAACTGCTGAACGCTTTGGACAGCGGCTCGACCACCAAGCTCACGATCTGCAACAAGCAGGTCAACCGGCAGGCTTTTGAAGATACCGTCCTGCTTCCGCAGCGCGGCGACAGCCTCGACGGATTCGTGAACGAGTTCAACGGGATGCTGGAAGGCAAAATCTCCGGCAGCTCCGCCAGCGTGGAGCAGGAGCGGTTTATCACGGTTTCCGTTCACAAAAAGAACGTGGATGAAGCGCGTACATTCTTCTCCCGTGTAACAGGCGAAGTGTCCTACAAACTCTCGCGGCTCAATTCGTCCTCCAACGAGCTGGACGCTGCGGAACGGTTGGATGTGCTGCGCGGCTTTTTCCGTCCGGACGAGGCGGCATTGCCGTTCGACCTGCAATCCGCCATGAAGCGCGGGCATAATCTCAAGGATACGATCTGCCCGGACAGTCTCGAATTTCACCGGGACTACTTCAAGATGGGAAACCAATATGGCCGCGTCCTGTTCCTCAAGGACTATGCCAGCTACATCAAAGACAGCATGATTCTGGAGCTGACCGACCTCAACCGGCGCATGATGCTCTCCATCGACATGATCCCCGTGCCGACCGACGAAGCCGTGCGCGAGGTAGAAAATAAGCTCCTCGGCGTCGAAACCAACGTCACCAACTGGCAGCGGCGGCAGAACAGCAACCAGAACTTTTCTGCGGTTGTCCCTTACGATCTGGAACAGCAGCGCAAGGAAACCCGCGAGATGCTGGACGACCTCACGACCCGCGACCAGCGGATGCTGTTTGCCGTGGTCACGCTCGTGCATCTGGCAGACAGCAAAGAGGAACTGGACAGCGACACGGAAACACTCCAGTCCATTGCGCGCAAGCACCTGTGCCAGCTCGCAAAGCTGAGCTTCCAGCAGCAGGACGGCCTGATCACCGCGCTGCCGCTCGGTTTGCGGCGCATTGATGCACTGCGGACACTCACGACAGAAGCCCTCGCCGTGCTCATGCCGTTCAAGGCGCAGGAAATTCGGCACCGACACGGCATCTACTACGGGCAGAACGCCATTTCCAAGAATCTCATCCTTGCCGACCGCAAGGAGCTTTTGAATGGTAACGGCTTTATCCTCGGCGTCTCCGGTTCCGGTAAATCCTTTGCAGCCAAGCGAGAGATCACGGAGATCGCGCTGTCCACGAATGACGACATTATCATCATCGACCCCGAAGCGGAATACCGCCCGCTGGTCGAAGGCTTGGGCGGCGAGGTCATTGAAATCTCGGCGACATCACCCAATCATATCAACGCCCTCGACATGGAATCCGGATACAACGACGGCGACAACCCCGTCGTGCTGAAATCCGAATTCTTATTGTCTCTCTGCGAGCAGCTCGTGGGTGCAGGCAAGTTGTCTGCCAAGGAGAAATCCATCATTGACAGGTGTACCGCGCAGGTCTACCGGGAATTCATCCGGAACGGCTATCTCGGCGCGGCCCCGACGCTGCAGGACTTCCACGCCGCGCTCCTGGAGCAGCCAGAACCCGAGGCGCGGGACGTTGCGCTGGCACTGGAGCTGTTCACGGAAGGCAGCTTGAATACGTTTGCCAAGTACACGAACGTGGACACCAATTCCCGCATTCTTTGCTATGACATCCGTGACCTCGGCAAGCAGCTTTTGCCGGTCGGCATGCTGGTCGTACTGGACAGCGTGTTCAACCGCATCATCCGCAACCGCAAGATTGGCAAGAATACATGGCTTTATATTGATGAAATCTATTTGCTGTTCCAGCACGAATATAGCGCAAATTTCCTGTTCACGCTCTGGAAGCGGATGCGCAAATACGGGGCCTGCGGCACGGGGCTGACGCAGAACGTGGATGACTTGTTACAGTCCCACACGG
>CABSBF010000025.1 GCA_902475855.1 uncultured Eubacteriales bacterium | reverse complement strand
ACGACCATCATGCGGTCTATGCTCAGGGTTCAAATTCAATTCATCTCGAATCATGCTGAAGCCTTTTTGGTATCGAGCATAAGTGAGTGCAGTGTTTTTACTGCGAGCATTCGGATTAACATAGTTGAGCAGATACAGACTTCCAAGTTCTTGAGCCTCTTTATATTTTCGCTCAACCAAATGACGAATCTTCGAGTGAATTGGAACCACACGATCTGTACCGGCATCTGTTTTGATACCGCCTCGGAAAGTCCATTTTTCCAAATCCACATTCTTTAATTCCAGCAAACCAAGTTCTTGGGGTCGCCAACCAGAATAGCACTGAATAAGCAGGACATCTACAAGCATTTTATCATCAGCATGTTTCCAAAGCAAGTCCATCTCTTTGTCCGTAAAAGGAATATGCTCGTTCTTATCGCTGATGGGGCATTGAAGCTCATTGCAGGTGTTCTTGAAGCATTGGTGGAATATACCCCGTCTATCGTCGATTCCATCTTCCAATTCCTTATCGCAGTGCTTGAGGGCGTTGCTAAGAATCTTCCGGGTCTGATTCAGGCTGCTATTGATGTATTGATGGCATTCTTCTCCGGTAGGAGGTAACAACATGGTAGCACTGTATGTCGCACTCATCATCGCAGGTCGTCGAACCTTTAATCAGGTTCCGGCAAAGTTCAAGGCTGCTGTTAAGGCTGATCTGGAAGCTCTCGGTCTTGACGAAAACGGTAATCCTGTGGATTAACCGAAAATGGCAGGGAGTCTACTTCACGGTGGGCTCCCTCGCCTAATTAAAAGAGGTTTGGGGTGATATTTCCTACAAGCTTCTTATTTCATTTATGACTTCAAGGAGGATGATATATGGAAATGGAACCCTGGCTGCAAACGCTATTAACCATTTTGGGGACGATACTTGCTTCTTCTGGATTTTGGGCATACATCCAGGAGCGAAGCAAACGAAAAGCTGCTGAGAATAAGCAGAACAATCTTGAAACGCAAATGCTCATTGGTCTGGCTCATGATCGCATTATCTATCTCGGCATGGTCTACATTGAGAGAGGTTACATTACACAGGACGAGTATGAAAATCTGTACGAATACTTGTACAAGCCTTATGAAAAATTAGGCGGTAACGGTTCGGCTAAACGAATCATGACAGAAGTCGACCAACTTGCGATTCATAAATCAACTTACAATGCTTGAATTGGAGGTGAGATTATGAGTTATTCTGTTTCTGGCACAATGATTACTTTGACTCGGGGCGATACTTTTTCGGCGCTTATTACGATTACTGATCCAAATGACAATCAGTATATTCCCACGAATGGTGATCGTATTCGATTTGCCATGAAGAATGACTATAATGATGAAACTCCTCTTCTTATCAAGGAGATTCCGATTGACACGATGATCTTGACCCTCAATCCGGAAGATACAAAACATCTTCCCTTCGGAAAGTACGTCTACGACATTGAATTAACGAAGGCCACAGGAGAAGTTGATACTTTCATCACAAAAGCAATTCTTAAGCTAACGGAAGAGGTGCATTGACATGAGTAGCATAAAAGCGTTTGAGTGCCTTACTGGTCATATCTCTGGACTATGCACATTATCTGGTAAATTAACTTGCTTTGGAAGTTTGTCTGGCAAGCTGTCTGCTGTGATAGATTTTAATGCTTATTCTGGAGAATATGAAGTGGTGCCGAACGCTTTTAACACTCAGGTCTTGCCAACAGCCAATAAAGTGCTTAAGAAAGATATTGTTGTTCAAAAAGTCCCATATTTCGAAACCAGTAACAACTATGATGGGGTTACGGTTTATATTGCAGAGGAGGTTAATCAAAATGCCTAACCAAAACGTTAATAAGGTTATTTATGGCGGTCGTGTTCTCATCGACCTTACTGGCGACACCGTAGACCCCAGTAAACTTCTCAAAGGATCTAAAGCTCACGACAAGAGTGGAGCTCAAATTGAAGGTGCTTGCACATTTGATGTTGATTCTACGGATGCCACCGCTGTCGCTGCTGAAATCTTGTTTGGAAAGACTGCGTATGTAAGTGGCAATAAACTAACTGGTACAATGAAAAACAATGGTGCCGTTACTAAGAAGATCACCACCAGAGACGAGGAAGTTACAATTCCTCAGGGTTTCCACGATGGCAGCGGTAAAGTGGGAATCGACGCAACTGAAAAAGGCAAGCTGATTGCCAACAATATTCGAGAGGGCGTAACTATCCTCGGCGTTGAGGGTACAATGTCCGGCTCGGAAAACATGAAACCACAGGCTAAGACCGTTACACCGTCCACCGCGAAGCAGACGATTCTGCCTGATACAGAGTATAACTGTTTGTCTCAGGTAGAAGTTGAAGCTATTCCTTATGTGGAAGCAGATAATCCTGCTGGAGGAGTGACGGTAACGATTGCGGGGTGAGAGTAAATGGCTGTAAATAAGGTCGTTTACAATCGCCGGACACTAATCGATCTGACCGCCGATACCGTCAGCAAAGAAACTCTTAAAAAGGGATTTACAGCTCATCAAGCCGATGGTACAATGATTACCGGTGAGTTTATTGGCGATGATTACGATGAAATTGACCGAATTCTTACAGCCGGTTTAACGGATGGCTATAAACATTTTTCGGACGATGGCACAATCATCAGCACAATCGATTCACAGGGTCGAACACTGGTTAAGACTTTTTCAAATGACTTTTTGACCTGTATCACGGTTCTAACTGATCCGGACGGGAATGAACTTGGTCGTACTGTGAGGTCTTTTTCTGACAATAGCAGCACGATTATTACTACCGACTCTAAAGGACAGAAGCTTGTTAAGAAGTTTTCGAATAACATGCTTAACATGGAAGCGGTTCTTACGGATGCTACTGGTAAGGAGCTTGCCCGTCTTACAAAGGTCTTTTCCGCAGATGGGAAGGACATCACTTCGACCGTGGTTTATGGGAAATAAGATGCAATTTGAAGCCGTTGCGTGTAGGTTATTTCTGCATTATTCCTACACTTTGGCTCAAAAGGCCAGTAATTACGGGATATTTTGCTTCTATTATAATGAAAAATGATCTGCAAAGCAATGAAGAAAAAAGGGAGGCTTTTATATGCACCTTTTAGTAATCGAAGACGAACGCGCCCTGTGCGAAACCATTGTCCGCAGCCTGCGGCGGCTGGCCTACAGCGTGGACTGCTGCTATGACGGAGAAAAGGCGCTGGAGCTGCTGGGCGTGGAGCGGTACGATCTGGTGCTGCTGGATCTCAACCTCCCGAAAACGGATGGCATGACCGTACTGCGGACGCTGCGCCAATCCGACCGGGAGACGCCCGTTCTGATTCTCTCTGCAAGAAGCGAGGTTGAGGACAAGGTAGCCGGGCTGGATGCAGGTGCCAACGACTATCTGTCCAAGCCCTTTCATCTGGCGGAACTGGAGGCGCGTATCCGCAGCCTGACCCTGCGGCAGTTCACCCAGCCGGACGTGCTGCTCACCTGCGGAAAGCTCTCCTTTGACTCCCGGGCGCGGGTGGCTTCCGTTGACGGGCAGGCGCTGACGCTCACGCGCAAGGAAACGGGGATCCTGGAATACCTGATGGTACATCAGGGGCGGCCCGTGAGTCAGGAGGAGCTGATGGATCACGTCTGGGACAACAGCGTGGACAATTTCAGCAATTCCATCCGCGTCCATATCTCCTCCCTGCGCAAGAAGCTCCGCGCCGCGCTGGGCTATGACCCCATCCGGAACCGCATCGGCGAGGGCTACCTGATGGGAGGCGAAGAAATATGAAACGGCTTTCTCTGCAATGGCGCATCACGCTGATGACCGCCCTGCTCATCGGTGTCACCTGCGTGGCGATGAACTGCCTGCTCAGCTATTCCGGCCGGCATTACATGGATTCCATCACCAACTCCCTCCGCCTCGGCGGTGAGCCCGCCTTTTTTGATCCCGAACAGGCGCAGGGTGATCCGGAACTGACCATCATTGTCCATGGCGCGCAGGCGTCATTTCTCGCCACCAACTGGTACATCACAGCAGCCGTGACGGTACTGAGCGGTATTCTGGCCTATTTTGTCAGCGGGCATGCGCTCAGGCCGCTGCGCTCCTTTGCCGCACGGGTGGAGAAGGTGCAGCCGAACAACCTGACAGATATGAAGATCACTGAGGACGTCCTTCCGGAATTCCGCCGGTTCAGCAGCTCCTTTAATCAGATGCTCGAGCGTCTGGATGAAGGCTTTACCGCCCAGCGGCAGTTTACCGGCAATGCCGCCCATGAGCTGCGCACGCCGCTTGCGCTGATGCAGGCGCAGTTGGAGCTGTTCTCTGCGGAGCATCCCGATCTGCCGCCGGAGACGGCGGAGTTTCTCCGGCTTCTGCGCGAACAGACAGAACGGCTGACACAGATGAGCAAAACCCTGCTGGAAATGAGCAATTTGCAGCAGGTCGCGCGAACCGACCAAATCCAGCTCGCGCCGATGATTGAGGAGATCTTCACGGATCTTGCGCCGCTGGCGGAAAAAAGCGGCATCACGCTGGAGTTGGAGGGCGACGGCCTGTTCACCGGCAGTGATGCGCTGATCTACCGGATGCTCTTCAACCTGACGGAAAACGCCGTGAAGTACAACCGTCCCAGGGGATCGGTGCGCGTTTCCGTTGCGCAGGAGTCCGAACGGCTGCTGATCCGCGTTTCCGATACCGGCCGGGGCATCCCGGAGGAATACCGCCGGAGCATCTTCCAGCCCTTCTTCCGGGTGGACAAGTCCCGCAGCCGGGAATACGGCGGCGCGGGTCTGGGGCTCTCGCTTGTGTGGGAGATCGCCGAACTGCATGGCGGCACCGTGTGGGTGGAGAAAAGCTCCGAAAACGGCAGCACCATTGCGGTATCGTTCTGAGGCCGGTCCGCAACGTGCAGAGATTAAAGTGCAAAGCATCCGAGCCGTGCTTCCGCCGGGAAGCGGGGCTCGGGTGCTTCTCTTTGTCCCTGCACACAACCCCTGCAGGGACAAAACCGCCGCAAAAGCAGGAAACGTCCTCGCCGTTTTCTGCAAAAAAGCGCATCGACGCTCCGGAAAGGAGAGCCGATGCGCTTTGTGCATCTGCACAGGGTATGGGAAATATTAAGGAGAGAAGAACGGTTGGAATCAGCCGGCGGGCTCGATCTCCGTTTCGTCGAAGATCGTTGCCAGTTTATCACGGGAATTCTGTGTGTCTCTCTGAACCTGCTCCTGCACTTCCTTCAGGCTGTTGAACTTCACAACGCCGCGAATGTGGAAGTGAACCTCAAGGCAGGTAGGCACGCCGTAGATATTCCGCGCAAAGTCGAAAATGTTCGTTTCGATGGTCACGCGCTCCTCGTCATCCACGGAGGGACGCTTGCCGATGTTGGTAAGACCCATGAATTTATCATCGGGCAGCTTCGTAATGGTGGCATAGACGCCGTCCTTCGGCTTGCGCTTCTGCGGGCCGACGCCGAGATTTGCCGTGGGCATTCCGACGGTGCGGCCGAGGGCCTTGCCGTGCTCTACCTTACCGAGCATGACATAGGGATGACCGCAGAGAGCGGTGTACTTTTCAAAATCGCACTGCTCAAAGGCTTCATTCAGAAGATCCGTGGAGATATAGATGCCGTTGTGCCGCACCTCGGGAACGACGCGAACGGTCAGTCCCTTTGCTTCCGCTTCGGCCTTGAGCGCCGCAGCGTCAAAACCGGCAACGGTTTCGCCCTCACCGATGACCAGAGCCTTCGCACCGAGACGGCCGATGAGCTCATCGTTCAGGAAGGAAGCAACATCCGCCGGCGTCTTCGGCAGGGTGATCATGGTGTGAACCCCGGCCTGTTCTGCGAACAGCGCTTTTTCCTCCTCCGTGGTCAGCACGGGGCCGTCCTTTTCGAAGGTCAGCAGAACGGGCGTAAGGTGCTTCTCCCCGCTCAGCTTCACCAGCTCCTGCAGGACGGCGAGGTGACCCTTATGCATGCCGTCAAAGCAGCCAAAGGCGACCGCCGTGTCCTTCAGAGGCTCAAACACAGAGTAGTATTTCATCTGCGCAACTCCTCCAGAGCCGGTTATTCGGCGCTTCTGCCGCGCTTGCTGAATCTGAAGATCAGCAGACCGACGAGATACCAGGCAATGGTGTACAGCCAGATCGTCCAGCCGCCGGAGATGATATCCGGAATATAGCAGACGATGATGAGAACCAGAGCAACCGCCGGAAGAACCTGACCGCCGGGTGCGCGGAAGTTGCCGGGAACGCGCGGGTGCTTTTTACGCGCAACGTACAGGGAGACAATGTTGATGGAGATCGTAACGGCGGCAAACAGGGCGCCGAAGCTGACGATCGTGGAGGTCAGATCGGGGAAGCAGGAGATGATTCCCGCGAGCACGGCAACAACGATGGTAGCAAACGCGGGAGTGCCGTTCTTTGCGCTCTTTGCGAAGGGCTTCGGCAGCAGGTCAGACTGTGCAGCAGCCTGAATGGCGCGGCCGGTCAGCGCGAGAACGACGAGCATGGTGGTGATCAGCGCGAGAACGGCGGCAATGGAAACGACCTTCGGCAGCCAGACGATTTTGGAAAGGCTGGTGAAGCAGGCCGCATACAGGGGGATGAAGCGCATGCCGGGGTTCTCAGCGAGGAACTGTGCGGAGACAAGGCCGATGGTCGCGGTGATGATCAGCGCGTAGATCAGCGCAACGATGCACATTGCAATAACAACCGCTCTGGGAACGTTCTTGTTCGGATCGCGGACTTCAGAAACCATGAAGGCAATCGCAACGATGGAGCCGTAGCCGACCATTGCGGTGGGAACGGAGGCGAGGAAGCCGGTGGCGCCGCCTGCACCCTGCGTGAAGAAGGGGGTCAGGTTGGAGGACTCCCAGTGGCCGCTCGCGAAAGCAGTGACCACGTAAATCAGCATGGTCGCCAGCAGAGCACCGACGAGAATGTTGTTGAGCTTACCGGCCGTGGAGAATTTAATCAGATTCAGGAAGAGGCACAGGGCAATGGCAACCAACGCCAGAGGAATTTGCAGGCCGCCGGGGAGCTTGAAGCCCGCGCCGAGATAGGTGCCGACATAAATTGCTGCGAAGGCTACGGCAACGATGTTTGCATTGATATAGCCCCAGGTTGAGATCCAACCCCAAAGAGCACCGGTGCGGGGCTTTTTGCCCAGCGCCTTGGACGGGAACACGAACACGCCGCCGGAATGCGGGAAGATGGTGGAAAGCTCCGCACAAACCAGGCCGTAGATCAGCATGATGACTGCTGCGATGGCCCAGGATACGATTGCGGATGCACCCGCATTATACATTGTCATACCGGACAGGGAGAAAATTGCGCTGCCAATCATACCGCCTGCGATCATGGTGACGCAGGAAACAAGGCCTATACCTTTTTTCTTTTCCATAGTAGCCACTATTGGAGTGCTGTACACTCCGTTTCTCCTTTCTGTTTTCGGCCCTCCGGAAAAGAGAGCCGGACTATTTTAACAGTGCGCTTGCAGTGTCCGTATCAGTGATCAGAACATTGACATAGCCGCCCTGCAATGCTGCACGGATGGCCGCGGTCTTGTCGAGGCCGCCTGCAATGCCGATACGGATCGGGATTTTCATATAGTCTTCGCGTGAAATTGCAAGAATGCGGTCAGAAAAGGGCATATCCACCGGACTTCCGGTTCGGTCGAAGTAATGAGTGCAAATCTCGCCAACGGGTGCTGCCGCACGCTCCGGATCATACAGTGTGTCGCGGTATTGCCGCGCGGTGTAGCGCTGATATGTCGTTGCGGTGCCGATGCCGACGGCGGCAATCGTGCATTGCTTCATGATGGCGTAAGCGGCCAGGTAGTACGGCTCCTTGATGATGGCCTCCCGAAGTGCCGCGTCGCTTACCAATACCGGCGCATACAGCGGCTGGGGCTGTGCCGAGAGTCTTCTGGCAAAGCGATGGATGATCCCATCGACCTCCAGACTGTGCTCCTGGATGCTTTCATTTCCCATAAGCTGGGTCACGATCAGATTCTGCTTTTCGATCAGGGGCATGTGGTCAACCAAACCCGCTACGCCTCGCCCGGGAACGCAGCCGATAATGTCCCCCCTTTTAATGATGGATTTCAGATATTGCCCTGCGACGATACCCAGATCCTCATACAAATGGTTCGCGTCGGTGCTATGCGCCAGCCGCACCGCCTTCAGGCGGTACTTCTCCTCCAGCGCCGATTCGGTCGTGTAGTAATCCTCAGGACTCTGCTCGATGGTGATCCTGACAATCCCACGCTCGATGCACTCTGCCAGGATGCGGTTTACCCTCTGCCGGGAGATCCCCAATCGCTTGGCGATCTGCTCCTGCGTCAGGCCGGCCTCGTAGTAATAGTATGCGATCCGGGTGTATTCACTTTTCTGTTCCTGCGTCAGTGGTGACATCTTCATAGCTGATACCATCCTTTATCGTGGTGATACCATCTATTTTACACGATTTTGAGCTCTTTTCAAGTCCTTCTAGGGCTTGATCACGATTCGATAGGTCTTGGGATCCACCGCTTCCTGGAAGGCACGGTCGATCTCTGCCAGCGGTACGCGGTCGGAAATCAGCGCGGAAACGTCGATGAGTTTTCCGCTGAGCAGGCGGGTAGAGGTCAGGAAGTCCGCCTGATTGGGGTTGACAGAGCCGGTCAGGATCTTTTCGCTGGAATGGAGCTTGCTGGGGCTGATTTCAATGGGAAGATCCGGATGGAAGGAGGAGTAGAGCACCACGCGGCCCAGTTTGCCGGCCATATTCACCGCATCCTGTGCGACGGAGGCAATGGCCACCGTGCAGAATACGACATCGGCGCCGCGGCCGTCGGTCAGCTCCTTGACCCGCTCAACAGGGTTTTCTTCCTTGGAGTTGATGACGATGTCTGCACCCATCTTCTTGGCAACCTCGATACGGTGGGGATCCAGCTCGCTGACAATGACTCTTGCACCGCTCATCTTGGCAAGCTGAATGTGCAGGGCGCCCATGATGCCAACGCCAATGACGACGACGTCATCACCGAGCTGAATCTTGGCGTTGCGAACGCTGTGGACGCAGCAGGCAAGCGGCTCTGCCAGCGCGGCATGATCCATATCAATATCGTCAGCCAACTTATACAGGGACTTGGCGTTGATGGTCATGTACTCGGCAAAGCCGCCGGAGCCCATGATCCCGGAATGCGTATGTGCGACATAGGATACGACGCACTGGTTTTCATGGCCGCTGCGGCAGTAGTAGCACTCGCCGCAGGAGTTGAGCAGACGGATGGCAACCTTGTCGCCGATCTTGAGGCTCTTGACCTCCGGCCCGATCGCCTCGACGATGCCCGCAGCTTCATGGCCGCCCGCGTAGGGGTAACGGTTGATGACGCCGTTCCAGATTCTCTGCTCCAGGGTGCAGATGGCGCAGCTTGTGACCTTTACCAGAACGTCGTTTCCGGTGGGAGCTTTCTTCTCCAGCACGCGGGTTTCCATCTCGTGGACACCGGCGTGGATGCTTACCTTATAAGTTTCCATTGTACTGTCCTCCTTGGAATCAATAGAGCTTGTTCATTTCCTTCAGCGCCGCGTCTACGCTGCAATTTTCATGAATGAGCTTCGCGATTGCCGCCGCATAACGGACGGGATCCTCATTGCCCCAGATGTTGCGGCCCATTGCGATGCCTGCCGCACCGGCGTCCAGTGCATCGCGGATCTCCTGAAGCAGCTCGCGCTCGGGAACCTTCTTTGCGCCGCCGAGGATGACGACCGGCGCATAGACGCTCTCGGTCAGTGCCTTGAAGCTCTCCTGATCTCCGGTGTAGACAGTCTTGATGATATCCGCACCCAGTTCCACAGCCTGACGGCAGGCGAAGGTCACGTTCGCGGGTGTGCGGGAATCCTCAGCCTTCTCGAAGCCTCTGGGAAGCGCCTCGGCAGTGACGGGGATGCCCCACTTGTGATGATCCAGGCAGACACGCGCCAGATTGCTCAGGACACTCGCCTCATGCACCGAACCGGGGAAGCTCATCGTGATGACGGAATCCGCACCCAGGCGAAGTGCGTCCTCGGCGGTCGCGACGATCTGCATCGGAGCCTTGTGGTCACCAAGGAAGGAAACGCCGCCGTCAATGCGGAGGATGATGCCCTTGCCAAGAAAACTGTCGGCGAAGTTCTCCGCCATGCCGATGGTGGAGAGGAAGGCGTCCGCACCGGCGGCAGCCAGATCACGGATGAGCTTCTTGGTGTCCTTCATTGCCGGAAGAACGCTGAAGTTCGCGCCGTGGTCCATCGCCAGAATAAAGGTTCTGCCGTCGGTACCAAAAATATGGTTCATTCTGCTTGCTGTCTGTGCCATAATGATTCAACCTCTTTCTGAAGCCGTGTGCATTACATTTGTCACACATGCTGGTCTTTTGTACATTTGCATCATATCACTCAGGGTGCATAGTGTCAAGCACTAATTTGAACCGCCGCTTGATTTTATGAAAAATACACAAAAAACACGCCTCGTGTTTGAAAGATGTGCGAATTGCATCTTTGATTTCCGTGTGGTACTATGATTAAAATATTACAAAAGACAGGAGTGCTGTTACAAATGGAACAAACGTATCAGGCGTTGTATATGCCAAAACTGGTGACCGGGAGAGGCTCGCTGGCCTTTTTTGCCACCCTCGGGAAAAAGCGCATCGGTGTGATCCGCGGCGGGCGCAGCTACTCGGCGCAGGTTCAGGACACGGTCGAGTCCCTGGCGGCGCAGACCGGCGCAGAAGTCCGGTGTCTGGCACAGATCCGCAATGAGCCGCTGATTGAGGACATTTTCCGTGCGACGGAAGCGGTCCGGGACTTTCAGCCCGATATGATTCTCGCCATCGGCGGCGGCAGCGTGCTGGATACGGCAAAGGCCATCCATCTGTTTTACGAAAATCCGGATATGACCTTTGAGGAGGCGACGCGCCCCTACTGTCTGCCCGCGCTCGGAAAAAAGGCGGTACACGTTTCCGTTCCTACCACCAGCGGCACCGGCAGTGAAACAACCTCCTGCGCCGTTTTTATCGACCCGGAAACGCACGTCAAGCGTCTGCTTCTTGACAATGGCATCATTCCGCACTATGCTATTCTGGATGCGTCCGCCACGGATTCCCTGCCGCCGTCGATCACCGTCGCGACCGGCATGGATGCGCTGACCCACGCCATTGAGTCCAGCACAGCGCTGAATTCCACCGTCCTGACCCGGGCGATCGCGCTGGAGGCCGCCGTGGACATTCTGGAATCGCTGCGCGCCGCCGCCGCGCCGGAGGACACGCCTGCCCGCCGCGACGCAAGGGAGCGGATGCACATTGCCGCCTCCATGGCGGGGATCGCCATCACCAATTCCTGCACCGGCATCTGCCATTCCTACGATCATCCCGGCCCGGCCTTCGGTCTGGCGCATGGTCTGGTCTGCGGCCTGATGCTGCCCTACAGCATGGAGATGATCGGGCCGCATCCGTCCTACAGTGCACTTGCCCGCCGCCTTGGTTACACGGGAGACGATACAGCGCTGATGCAGGCGCTGAAGCAGCACATTCTCACGCTCTCTACCGGCCTCGGCCTGCCCACCAGTTTCCGTGCACGCGGGATCGACGAGACAGAATATCTGTCCAAAACCGCACAGTGGGCAAAGGAATCCCTCCCGGCCTTCGCCACCGCAGTTTCCCCGGCAGCGATGGATGAGAAAAAAGGCATTTTGTTCCTGAAAAACTGCTATTACGGCGAAGCCTTGTGACTCCGTGGCCAGTGCACTGAGGTTTTTCCAAAAACTCAGATTTCCCGGATGAAAAGCGTTTTTGATGATATTGACGGAAAGACGGGAAATCCATGGCGAAACTGATCTGTGAAAACGGCGATTTCTTTGCGCTTGATTCTTTTCAGCGCAAAAGCAACGTTTATGACGAATACACCCCCGACTGTTCCCTAACCGTCACGGTCAAATCCGGAAGTTTTTATGGTGCAGTTCAGATGAGCACTTTTGTTGATCTGTTGAAAGGTTGGTATCAGCGCATTTCGGAAATCTGTCAGAATTATCAGGGAAGCATCACACTGGAGGATGAAAATCCTTACTATCTGCCATCGACAATAACATTTCGGTACTTATCGCGGGGATATATTCAGGTGTGCGGAACACTGGCAGAAGATTGCCCGAACGGGCAGCGTTTGTACTTCTCTGTTTCTGCACCCGTCGGGAACTTCGATGCATTTCTCAGCGAGCTGCGCTCAGAGTTCTGCTTCTGAATCGTAAATGCTTCGTGCGTGCATCGTCGAAAGCCATCACCTGCTGCCCATCTTTTTAAGGCCCCCCGGTAAAACAAAAAACGCCCCTGCGGTACGCGAAAGCATACCGCAGGGGCGCTGTGTATATTAAAGATATTCGCTCGGGCTTTCAACGTCCTCGATCGTTTCGCCCGCAGGCTCCTGACCGAGCACCTCAAACTCCGGCGTCTTTTCCGGGATCCAACGGATCGCGGCATAGAGTACAACGGAAAGCACCATGGAAACGCCCCAACCGACCGGCCAGGAAATCCAGATTCCCGTCGTTCCCAATCCCGTACGGGAGAGAATCTCTGCCAGCGACACGCGCAGCAGCAAATCCGTGAAGGTTGCGATCATGAACCGGCCCATCCGTCCCGCGCCGCGCAGTACACCGTCGGATACGAGCTTGGCCGACGCAATAAAGTAGAACGGCGCAAGGATACGCAGGAACATCACGCCGGTGTCCATGGCCTCGCCGGAGGGGCTGTCAAGGAAGAGATAAACCAGCCAACGTCCGGCCGTGAAATAGAGGATCACGATTGGGATGCAGATCAGCCACACAAGCTTGAGCCCGGCCTTGAAGCCCTCATGAATTCTCTCGTGCTTACCTGCGCCGAGGTTCTGCGCGGTGTAGTTGGAAATGCCGTTGCCCAGCGTCGTCAGAGAGGTAATGACCATGTTGTTTAGCTTGACGGAGGCAGAGTAACCGGCCATGACCGCCGTGCCAAAACTGTTGATAACGCTTTGGATCACGATATTGCCGACAGAAATAAAACTCTGCTGCAAAATGCTCGGAATCGCAACCAGGGCAAAGCGGCGCAGGAACCGCCCGGAAAACACCCGGATCTTCCCTTCGGTTTTGATCTTGCGGAATCGCAGCAGCAGAAATACCAGCGCCAGCACGCAGCTTATGCTCTGGCAGAGGAAGGTCGCCCATGCGACGCCTGCCACGCCCATCCGGAAGGCGGTAACAAAGAGGATGTCCACCGCGATATTGGACAGAGAGGAGCAGACAAGAAAGAGGAAGGGCGTTCTGGAGTCGCCCAGTGCAGAGAAAATACCGGTTGCAACATTATAGAGAAACACGGCAGGCAGGCCGTAGATATAGATATCCAGATAAAGCTTGGAATCCGCAAAAACCTCCGCCGGCGTTTTGATCAGGCGCAGCAGTCCGTCACAGAAAAGGATGCCGGCGGCCATCAAAAGCACACAGGTCACGCAGCTTGCGATCAGCGAGGTCAGCACGCCGGTTTTCATCTCGCCATACTTTTTTGCGCCAAAAAGCTGCGCCGTCAGGACGGACGCGCCGATGTTGCAGCCGAAGGCAAAGGCAATGAAGATCAGCGTGATCTCATAGCTGTTGCCAACGGCGGCGAGGGCGTTGTCGCCAATGAATTTTCCGGCGACGAAGCTGTCGGCAATATTATAAAGCTGCTGGAACAAAATGCTGCCGAACAGCGGCAGGCAGAACTGCCATAAAACGCGGCTGGGCTTACCGCTTGTCAAATCATGATTCACGCCGTCTGCCCCGCTTTCTCCCCCTGGAAGGTCAGAAGGAAGGCCACGTCAGACAGCAAAAAGCCCGCTGCCTCCAGAGAAATCAGCACATTCATCCCGTTCAGGCACCGTGCAATGCCGCCGCAAAGAAAGCCGAGTGCCAGACAAGCAGCCAGGCAGCGTGCGCCGCGCTCGCGTCCGCGCAGCGCCAGCCGTACGACCAGCGACAATGCGGCCAGATCGAAACAAATCAGCATAATCATTCTGCAAATCAATTCCATTTTTATGTTCTCCTCTTGATTTTTCATGCGGATTGATTATAATCAGTGTATTGATATATGTAAAATATTTGTTTCATATATTTGGCATCCGAAATTGATATATCAGGAGCAGGCTATGTATATCAGCTATGATTACTACCGCATTTTTTACTACGTTGCCTCCTGCGGGAGCTTATCGCAGGCGGCGGCGCAGCTTCGCAACAACCAGCCAAACCTGACGCGCGCAATGAAGAATCTGGAAACGGAGCTTGGCTGCGCACTGTTTCTGCGGACGAATCGAGGCATGAAGCTCACGCCGGAAGGCGAGCGCCTTTATGCGCATATCCGCATTGCCTTTCAGCAGATCGAACGCGGCGAAGCGGAACTGGAAGAACTGCGCGAGCTGCGGTGCGGTTCGGTCACGATCGCGGCCAGCGAGATTGCGCTGCACAGTGCGCTGCTTCCCGTTCTGCGGAAATTCCGCAGTCTTCATCCGGATATTACTCTGAAAATCAGCAATCACACCACGCCGCAGGCGATCGCGGCGCTGAAAAGCGGTCTTGTGGACATCGCGGTCGTCACAACGCCCCTGACGCCGGAGGCGGATCTCAGCATTTGCGCTCTGCGCAGTGTGCGCGAGCGCGCGGTCTGCGTCGGTTTCCCGGAGCTCCGCGGCAGGGCGGTCACACCGGAAGAACTTCTGCGCTACCCCATTGTAGCCCTCGGCGCGCAGAGCACGTCCTATCAGCTCTATGCAGGATACTTTGCAGCGCACGGCCTGCGCTTTTTCCCGGACATCGAGGCCGCAACCGCTGATCAGATTCTGCCGCTGGTTGAGGCAGGACTGGGCATCGGATTCATGACCGAGGACTTTTTGCTGAATGCGCCGGAACTGCATGTGCTTGAGCTGACCTCCCCGCTGCCTGCGCGTGAGATCTGCGCGGTCAAGCGCAGCGGGCAGCCGCTCAGCCTTGCCGCGCAGGAGCTGGAGGATATGCTCCGCCAAAACAGAAACCAACCGTCTTGAGACAGGAGGAACACAATATGAAATGGATGATCGCATCGGATATTCACGGCTCGGCGTATTACTGCACGCTGCTGCTGGAGGCTTTTTCGCGGGAGCAGGCAGATCGTCTGCTGCTTCTCGGAGATATTCTGTACCACGGTCCGAGAAACGATTTGCCGCGGGACTACGCACCCAAGCAGGTGCTTTCCATGCTGAATGAGAGAAAAACACAGATTTTCTGCGTGCGCGGCAACTGCGACACGGAGGTTGACCAGATGGTGCTGGACTTCCCCATCCTGGCGGATTACTGTCTGCTGCCTGTCGGAAACCGGCTGATCTACGCCACACACGGCCACAATTACAATCTGAACGCCCTGCCGCCCTTGCAGCCGGGCGATGTGCTCCTGCATGGGCATACGCACATTCCGGCGTGGGAGCGCTTCGGAAATCACAACCTGTACCTGAATCCGGGTTCCGTTTCCATCCCCAAGGCCGGAAGCCCGAACGGCTATCTGCTTCTGGAGAACGGGAATCTTCTCTGGAAAACGCTGACAGGAGAGGTCTATCACGAAGAATCGCTTGCATTATAACGGAAAAAGCGCCGGCAGCAAAACTGCCGGCGCCCTTGTCGTTATTCTACTGTGACCAAGCCGTTCGCAGAAACGGTGACGGTCATTCCGTCCTTGACATAAGCGAGGAACTCCTCACCCAGAGAATCAATGACCGGCATTGTTTTGCCATCCAGCCACACGTCAGAGAGGATCGCTCCGGCGGCCGCCAGCGAGTCGATCGGCTCAGAGAAGAGCATACAGGCCGGGTTGCGCTCCATGGAGCAGGCGCAGTAGAGCACCAGTCCGCCGGTGGTAGAGCCGATGGTGCGCGGAAGGCACAGCGCCTTGCCGAGCATCTGCTTGCCATACAGATCGGGGTTGTTCTGGTCGCCGCAGGTGGCCTTCTTGTCGCCGAATTGCAGCGCCTTCTGGAAGGACGCAAGGGTATTCAGGCCGCCGTGGGAAACCAGTGCCGGCGCGGTCACTTCTCCCTGTGCAACTACTCTGCCCTGAAAGGTCTTTTTCATGCCTTGCTGCCTCCTTTCGTGATCTGCTCAAGAATTTCATCGTCCGTGTAGTAGCGCGCGCTGGTATAGGTGCGCAGCTTGTTGCTGGAGGTGATGACGGGCATACTGGCGCTGAGCGGATTGTTCATGTACATCAGCGGGCAGATATAGCTCGTGATTACGCCGGTTTTTTCCAGTCTGGCGGCATAGGGCGTGGCGCGGAATTTCTTCAGCACTGCCGGAGCGGCGGTAAAGACGGTGGGAATGACCACGCGGCTGTTCCCGGCGGTCTTCAGGCCCGCTTCCACGCGCTCCGTCCAGGAGATGAGCTGCTCCAGGCTCATGTGAGGACAGCCCATGAAGCAGAGCTTCGGCCTTGCATCCTTCTTTTTCCAGATGACGGGATAGCTGTCATAGACGCGCTGAAGCTCCGCGTCGTCTATGGCATAGACCTGCGCGTCCTCGCGCACAAGTTCCTGCCCATATTTTACGGCCTCCGGCGTGAGATTTTCCACATGGTACAGGCCGACGGCGCCGTTGGAGGCGGTGGCCGCGCCAAAATCCTTCAGGTAGGTCTTTGCCGCATCGTCGAGCGTCCCGCCCAGCCATTTGTCCAGGCCGCGGAGGAAAGGGACATCCTCCATGACCTTCATGCCGACGGCAGAGCCGAGAAGCTGCGCTTCCGGCTTTTTCGTTGTGCGGATCTCGACAATCCAGCTCGCGCGGCGTCCCTCGTCCTTCAGAAGCCCGAAGGAGGGAACATAGCCGACGATGGAGCCCATCAGGTCGATGATGCCGGAGTTGCGGTTGCAGCGTGCGCCGAGCACGGAGTTGGCATACACCACGGCAGAAGACTCCGACCAGGAAAGCACCTCGCCGAAGCCGGGCGTGTTGCCGACCTCGTCCATGTAGCAGGTGCAGGTGAAGGCGTCCGGATCCATCAGTCCGAGCTTTCCGAGCTGCTGCTCATAATAATCCTGCCGCGTGTACATAAAGTGCTTGAACACGAAGTTCTGCAAAAAGCTGCTCGGAACATTCGGATCCAGCGGCCGCGGGTCGGCGGAGAATTTCTGCGCAGACACGGCGCCCGCATTGAGAAGCTGCTCCATCAGGCTGTAGACCGGACCCAGCGCCTTCAGGCCAAAGGAGGTGACCAAGTGGTTATATTTGCTGGTCACGGGAACCATTTCATCCGCGCCGAACAGTTCGCCGTAGCGCACGAGCGTCTGCATGACCTTCGCCATGGTCTCGCCGCGCGCGCCGTCCAGAATTTCCTGCTGTTCCGGCGTGAGTTTCATTTTATATTCCATTGCCGCACGTCCTTTCTCAGATCTTCATCGCCGCTTCATAGGCATCCCAGACGACGCTGCGCAAATTACCGACCTGACGGCAGTCGCCGATGAGCTTCGCCTTTCCCGCCTCGGGCAGCGGGGCGGAGATATAGCCCGCGCAGGAGATCACGCTGTCGCAGGGAATCTCCAGCTCTTTCCCGTCCTTGGCGGTGCAGACGATCGCGCCGTCACGCACCTCTTTGAGCGTAGTCTCCAGATAGACGGGAACCTTGTGCAGTGCGAACCACTCGCGCAGATAGGAGGAGTTGGCAAGGCAGACGCCCTTCTGGCTGACCAGATCGTCCTTCATTTCGACGATGACGGGCTTCTTGCCCTGCAAGGCCAGCTCATAGGCGATCTCCGAGCCGGTCAGACCGCCGCCGATGACGGCGACCGTTTCGCCCGTCGCCGCGCCGCGGAGATACTGGCAGGCCTCGATCATCTTTTCGTAGCCGGGGACGCGGCGCAGCAGGCGCGGCACCGCGCCGGTTGCAACAATGACGGGCGAGCCGCGGAATGTGCTCAGATCGGTCACCTCATCATTCAGATGCACCTCGATGCCGAGCTCGGTCATCTGGCGGCGATACCACGCCAGAAGGTCGCGGAGCTTTCCCTTATAGGATTCGGCACTGGCCGCGATGAATGCACCGCCGAGCTCGCCGGTTTTTTCATGGATGACCGGCTTATGACCGCGCAGCTTGAGCACCCGTGCTGCCTCCATGCCGCCGATGCCGCCGCCGATAATATGTACGGTCTTGGGGCTGGTCGTCTTGCGGATGTAGTGCTTGTTCCACTGCATGGTTTCCGCGTTCACGGCGCAGCGGGCGAGATGCAGGCTGTCGGAGAGCTCCTGATCATTCGGCACGCCCTTGTAGTGGCACATATTGAAGCAGCCGTTGTGGCAGAGGATGCAGGGACGGATATCCGCCTCGCGTCCCTCCCTGAGCTTGACGATCCACTGCTGGTCGGCAAGGAAGGGACGGGCAAAGCCCGCGCCGTCGAGACGTCCGGCCGCGATGGAATCCGCCGCCGTGCGCGGATCCAGACGGCCTGCGCAGATGACGGGAATATCCACGAACCTCTTGATGTGCTCTACATCGGCAAGGTTGCAGTTTTCCGGCATATAGACCGGCGGATGCGCCCAGTACCAGGCGTCATAGGTGCCGTTGTCGCAGTTGAGGCAGTCATAGCCTGCGTCCTGCAAATACTTTGCAGCGCGCTCGGACTCCGCCATGTCGCGGCCGACCTCAACATAATCCTCGCCGGGAAGCGCGCCCTGACGGAAGCCCTTGGTCTTGGAGAGCACGCTGTAGCGCAGGGAGACGGGAAAATCCTTGCCGCAGGCCTTCTTGATGGCCTGCACGATCTCCACGGCAAAGCGGTAGCGATTTTCAAAGGAGCCGCCGTATTCGTCCGTGCGCTTGTTAACGTACAGCAGCGTGAACTGGTCGAGAAGGTAGCCTTCATGCACGGCGTGAACCTCAACGCCGTCCACGCCCGCGTCCTTTAAGAGCTTCGCGCTCTCGGCGAAGGCGTCGATGAACTGGCGGATCTCCTCCACCGTCATTTCACGGGAGGGAACCTTATCCGACCAGCGGTTGGGAGAGGGGCTGGCTGAGGCGGTGATCTTATCGAGATTCATAAAAGGCTTACTGACTGCGCGCAGGAATTTGTTGGTATAGAGGTCCTCCATCATCTTGCTGATGGTAAACGAGCGGCCGAAGCCCGCCGTGAGCTGCACGAAGAGCTTTGCGCCGGTCTTGTGGAATTCCGGCATCCACTTCTTGAGGTCGGCAAACATCTTTTTGTTCTTGTGGAGCCACTGCCCGAACATGGGGTTGTAGACAGGCTGGCAGCCGGGCATGACCAGCCCTGCACCGTTTCTGGCAACCTCCAGAATAAAATGTGCGCCGACCTTATCAAAATGGTTTTTCTCCATCCAGCCGAACAGGTCCGTTCCGCCCATGCTGGTCAAAACGAAACGGTTTTTGATTTCGCAGTTGCCGATGTTCCACGGGGTGAACAGCGGCTCGAGTCTTTGATCCATTGCAATTGCCCTCCGTTCTTTTCGTTTTCCGCCTTCATTTTAGCATGTTGCAGTGGAAAAGACAAGCCGCTGCACGGCGGCAGCAGAAAAAATCCCGCCGCCGGATGCAGCCCCTCCGTCCCCTTGCCGCAGGTACCTTCCCCGCAAAATCCATGCGAAGAAACGCTTGACATTCCGAAGCAAACGTGCTACAATGCAGAAAACCGTTGAAGAAGAGTGAGTAGATTCGGACACCATTCTTTCAGAGAGCCGCAGGCGGTGGGATTGCGGCAGAACAGGCCGGGTTGAATGGACTTCTGAGGGCGAGCGGAAACAGAGTTTTCTCTGGAGTATGTGAGACGGAGCGGCGCTTCGTGAACAAACGCCGGCGTATATCAGTACGCATGAGTGGGCGCGTATCAGGCGCGTCAAGCCGGGTGGCACCGCAGGAAGTAATGCTCCTGTCCCAGCAATGCTTGTATTGCAGGGACAGGAGTTTTTGTTTTTTCAGGAGGGCGTTGATATGCTGAAAACAAAGCGCTGGCGCACCCGCGCCGAATAACTTTTTTTCTTCTTTGATTCTGATTTCTGACATAATATTTTGGAAAGGCTGGAACATTCCATGAAAAAAATCATTGTGCTTGCGCTTACCGTAATTCTTACCCTCACGCTGTTTGCCGCCTGCGGCAGCAAGCCCGCATCGGGCGACGGCAAGACCTATACCGTCGGCATCTGCAACTATGTGGACGATGCCTCGCTCAATCAGATCGTTGAAAACATCCGCGCACAACTGACTGCTATCGGTGAGGAGAAGGGTGTTGCCTTCAAGATTCTCTACGACAACTGCAACGCCGACGCCGGCCTGATGTCGCAGATCATCACCAACTTCCAGACCGACGGCGCGGATCTCCTCGTCGCGGTCGCGACGCCTGTCGCCATTGCGATGCAGGCGGCCACCGAGGACAGCGAAACGCCCGTCGTCTTTGCCGCGGTTTCCGACCCCGTTTCCGTCGGGCTGGTCGAATCGCTGGAGCAGCCGGGCAGCAACCTGACCGGCACCTCCGATTATCTCAACACCGACGCGATCATGAACCTGATCTTTGCGCAGAATCCGGACGCAAAGAAGATCGGCCTGCTCTATGACATCGGCCAGGACTCCTCCGCCGCCCCCATCGCACACGCCAAGGATTTCCTCGACGCCCGCAACGTGAGCTATGTAGAGCGCACCGGTACGACCGTTGACGAGATCGCGCTGGCTGCGCAGGCGCTGGTTGCCGAGGGCGTGGACGCCATATTCACCCCGACGGACAACACCGTCATGAAATCCGAGCTGAGCATCTACGAAACACTGGCGAATGCCGGCATCCCGCACTACACCGGCGCGGACTCCTTCGCACTCAACGGTGCCTTCCTCGGCTACGGCGTGGATTATATCAACCTGGGCAAGGAAACGGCCAACATGATCGCAGAAATCCTGCTCGACGGCAAGAAGCCCGCAGAGCTGCCCGTGCGCACCTTTGACAACGGCACGGCGACGATCAACGAGGAGATCTGCGCAAAGCTCGGCTACGACTTCGACGCTCTTCAGGAGGCCTTTGAGCCATACTGCACAGCAATCCAGCGCATCGTGACGGCGGAGTATTTTGACGACGTGAAGTAAAAACACCAAGAAAGGAGCGACGGAAATGTCGTTTGCCACCATCCTGACGCTTTTACAGGCCGCGCTGGAGCTGGGACTCATCTGCTCTGTGACGGTGCTGGCGCTCTTTTTGAGCTATTCCATGCTGAACGTCTGCGACCTGTCCACGGACGGCTGCTTCACCCTCGGCGCAACCGTGGGCGCTGTCGTGGCAATTGCCGGGCATCCCTATCTGGCGCTTCCGGCGGCGATGGCTGCCGGTGTGCTGTCCGGCTTCTGCACGGCCCTGCTGCAAACAAAAATGGGCGTCAACAGTCTGCTTTCCGGTATCATCGTCAACACGGCGCTCTATTCCGTCAACATTGCGGTCATGGGCGGCTCCTCTGTTCTGAATATGAACAAGACGGCGACGGTGTTTACCAAAATGCGCGGTCTGCTGGAGGGAACGGCTCTTCAGGGCCAGTCCCGCCTGATCGTAGCCGCCCTTGCTGCTGCGGCGGTCGCCGTGCTGCTGGGGCTGTTTCTCAAAACACGGCTGGGTCTTGCCATCCGTGCAACCGGCGACAATGCCGACATGGTGCGCTCCTCCTCCATCAATCCCGTGATGACGACCGTGATCGGCCTGTGTGTATCCGGCTCCCTGACGGCACTCTCCGGCTGCCTGCTCGCGCAGTACCAGAAGGCCGTCAACATCGACATCGGCACCGGCATGGTCACGATTGCGCTGGCCTCTCTTCTCATCGGCGGCGTATTTCTGGGCAGGAGCCGCCTGCCGCTGCGCATCTTCGGCATGATCCTCGGCGCCTTTGTGTTCCGGCTGGTCTACACCGTTGCGCTGCGCTTTGATATGCCCGCGTTCATGCTCAAGCTGGTTTCCTCCGTGGTCGTCGTTCTGACGATCTCCATCCCCTATCTTAAACGGCAGTATCCCCTCTTCAAGCGGCGGATGCAGCACGGAAGGAGGCGCGCATAATGCTGGAACTGCGCCATATCACCAAGATTTTCAGTCCAGGCACCACTGATGAGAAAAAGGCGCTGGATGACCTGTCCCTGCACGCCCTGCCGGGGGATTTCATCACCGTCATCGGTGCGAACGGCGCTGGCAAGTCTACGCTGTTCAACGCCATCGCGGGCAGCTTCATCACCGATTCCGGCGACATCCTGCTGGACGGTGAGGATATCACCCTGATGCCCGAGCACAAGCGCGCCAAGCGCATTGGGCGGCTCTTTCAGGATCCCATGCGCGGCAGCGCACCGGGCATGACCATAGAAGAAAATCTGGCGCTTGCCGCCGGAGTGGGCGGCTGGCTGCGTCCTGTTTCCCGTGCGGAAAAGCAGCGCTTCCGCGACCGCGTCGCACTTCTTGGCATGGGGCTGGAGGACAGAATGCGCCAGCCCGTCGGACTGCTCTCCGGCGGCCAGCGGCAAGCGCTGACCCTGATGATGGCGACCTTCCATCCGCCCAAGCTGCTGCTGCTGGACGAGCACACGGCGGCGCTCGATCCCGCCACGGCGGAAAAGGTGCTGGCGCTGACGCAGGACATCGTCCGCGAAAACCGGCTGACCTGCCTGATGATCACGCATAACATGAGCTCGGCTCTACAGCTCGGCAACCGCACGCTCATGATGCACGCCGGAAGGATCGTCATGGATGTTTCCGGCGCCGAGCGCGAAAAGCTGGCAGTGGACGATCTGCTGCTGCGCTTCAAGGAGATTTCCGGCCGCGCACTGGACAACGACCGGATGCTTCTGATTTAATCTAAAAAAGCTGAGGCGGCTCACACTTGTGAGCCGCCTTGATTTATTCTGCCTTATTTTCCCAGTTCCAGCGACCGGCGGTAAGCCGAGAGGACGGCGTCCTCCGCAGCGGCGCGGAAGCCGCCCGTCTCCAGTGCGTGAACGCCTGCAATGGTGCTGCCCGCCGGGCTGCATACCGCATCCTTGAGCGCTGCCGGATGCTCGCCGGTTTTCAGCACCATTTTCCCCGCGCCGAGAACCGTCTGCGCAGCGTACTGCATCGCTTTGGCGCGGGGCAGGCCGCAGGCCACCGCCGCATCCGCCAGCGATTCCAGGAAAACATACACAAAGGCCGGGCCGCAGCCGGAAAGTGCGCCAGCCACATCAACGAGCTGCTCCGGCAGAGGATCGAGCCGTCCCGCGCAGTGCAGAATGCGGCAGAATTCCTCGATCTCCTCCGGCGTAACCGCGCCGTTTGCGCAGTACGGGATCATGCCTTCGCCGATCGCCGACGGGGTGTTCGGCATGATGCGGATGACAGGATAATCGCCGCCCGCGAATTCCGCGATTTGCGCCATGGAAAGCCCGGCCGCCATACTGGCCAGCACGAAGCGGTCGCTGCGTTCCTTCAAAACCGGCGCGATCTGCGTCAGGACACTCCGCATCACCTGCGGCTTGACGCCGAGGAAAAGATACCGGGCACACCGTGCGGCCTCCGGGTTTTCCGCAGCCTTGCAGCCGCAGGATGCGGCGAAGCGCTGCGCCTTTTCCTGTGTACGGCTGGTAACGACGACCTGCTCCGCTCCGACACCTTTGACCGCGGCGCGCGCCATCGTGCCGCCCATATTGCCTACGCCGATAAAAGCGATCATTTTCTGCTCCTCCTCAACGGGTCTGCCCGTTTCCGCGAATGATATATTTGTAAGTGGTCAGCTCGCGCAGCCCCATCGGGCCGCGGGCGTGCAGTTTCTGTGTGGAAATCCCCATCTCACAGCCGAGGCCAAATTCACCGCCGTCCGTGAAGCGGGTAGAGGCGTTGACATAGACCGCCGCGCTGTCCACGCCGCGCACGAAAGCATCCGACGCGGCCTTGTCCGATGTGAGAATGGCCTCGCTGTGGCCGGTAGAATGCGCCGCAATGTGAGCGATTGCCTCCTGCACGCTGCCGACAATCTTGACCGCCAGAATATAATCCAGAAATTCCGTGTCAAAATCCTGCGGCCCGGCAGGGGTGCCGCCGATGATGCGATACGCCTCCTCGTCGGTGCGCAGCTCCACAGGGGGCTTGCCCGCTGCAATGCGCGCATCCGTCAGCGCGTGCTTCAGCGCAGGCAGAAAAGCGCCCGCAATGTCCCTGTGTACAAGGCAGACCTCCTCTGCGTTGCAGACCGATGGACGGCTGGTCTTGGCGTTCTCGATGACAGACAGGGCCATATAGGGGTCGGCCGCGCGGTCAACATAGATATGACAGATACCGGTCCCTGTCTGGATGCAGGGAACCTTCGCCTGCTCGGTGCAGGCGCGGATGAGACCTGCGCCGCCGCGGGGAATCAAAAGGTCGATGAGGCCGACGCCGTGCATCAGCTCCACGGCGCTCTGGCGCGAGGTGTCCTCGACCAGGCAGACCAGCGATTCCGGCAGGCCGGCCTGCCTCAGTCCTTCGCGCAGTGCCTTTGTGACGGCGGCAGCAGAATGCCATGCTTCCTTGCCGCAACGCAGGATGCAGGCGTTACCGCTTTTAATGCACAGCGCTGCCGCATCCGAGGTAACGTTCGGGCGGCTCTCGTAGATAATGGCGATCACCCCCAGCGGCACCGCCGTTTTTTCGATCAGAAGGCCATTCGGCCGTTCCTCGCGGGAGAGAACTTCACCCACGGGGTCGGGCAGGGCGGCCACGGCGCGCAGGCCGTCAGCCATGGCCGCAACGCGCGGCTTGGTCAGAAGCAGACGATCAAGCATCACGTCGCTGATTTTTCCTCTGGCGGCTGCCATATCCTCTGCATTCGCCGCAAGGATCTCCGGCGCATGCCGCCAGAGCGTTTCCGCCATGGTGAGCAGTGCCGTATTTTTCTGTGCGCTGTCCGCAGCGGCAAGCAAGGGCGCGGCGGCTTTGGCCGACTGCATCAGTTCCTGTGTCGTCATGTCGGTTTCCTCCCCAGAAAACGTGTGCCGACGCGGCGGCCCTCCACGATCGCGTAGAGGTTTTCCGGCCGGTCGCCGTTGGCAATGACCATATCGCAACCCGCCTCGGTTACAAGTTTTGCGGCATTGAGCTTTGTCGCCATGCCGCCAGTGCCGAGACCGGATACGCTTCCGCCGCCCAGTGCAAGCACCTCCGGCGTGAGCTCGCGAACTTCGGTGATCAGCGCCGCGTCCGGATCGGTGTGCGGGTCGCCGGTATAAAGGCCGTCGATGTCCGACAGGAGAATGAGCAGCTCCGCGCCGGCGCTGACCGCCACGACCGCGCCCAGCGTATCGTTGTCTCCGATGACGATCTCCTCAGTGGCGATGGTGTCATTCTCGTTGATGACCGGCAGAACACCCAGCTCCAGCAGACGGAAGAGCGTATTGTGGAAGTTCTCGCGGCGCTGTTCGTTCTTGATGTCGCTGCCGGTCAGCAGGATCTGCGCCACGGTATGGTGGTAGGCAGAAAACAGCCGGTCGTAGGTGTCCATCAGTTCACACTGGCCGACGGCGGCTGCCGCCTGCTTGGTGGGCATATCCTGTGGCCGCTGCAAAAGGCCGAGCTTCCCGACGCCCATGGCGATGGCGCCCGAGGAGACCAGAACGATCTCATGCCCTGCGTTTTTCAGATCGCTGATCACCTTGCAGAGCTGCTCGACGCGGCGGATGTTCATCCGCCCGGTCGGATGCGTCAGCGTCGAGGTTCCGACCTTGATGACGATTCTCATTTTCACACTCCCCCTGTTTGCACCATATTGTAGCATTTTTTCAGCAAAAATACAATTCCGGCGGATAAAAATTCACGAACTTTCGAGAAAAAACCGTTTCAGTGCTTGACATCCGGCGCAAGGCGCTCTATAATACCACTAACATACTAAGTTGGTAGTATTATGAGCAGGAATGAGGGATCCTTATGAGCGCCGGTACAGTATTTCGATGTTGACTCTGCGGTTCACCGTCAAATCACATCAAAGAAAGGAAAACCGAAATGTCAAATATCTATACCTCCGCCGATCAACTGATCGGCAAAACACCGCTGCTGGAGCTGACCCGTCTGGAAAAGTCGCTCGGGCTGAAGGCAAGGCTGCTTGCCAAGCTGGAATATCTGAATCCCGCCGGTTCCGTCAAAGACCGCATCGCAAAGGCGATGATAGACGATGCCGAGGCGAAGGGTCTTCTGAAGGAAGGTTCCGTCATCATTGAGCCGACCTCCGGTAATACCGGTATCGGCCTTGCGTCCGTTGCGGCGGCGCGCGGTTATCGCGTGATCATTGTCATGCCGGAGACCATGTCCGTCGAGCGCCGCCAGCTCATGCGCGCCTACGGCGCGGAGTTGGTTCTGACCGAAGGCAGCAAAGGCATGAAGGGCGCGATTGCCAGGGCCAACGAGCTGGCCGCAGAGATCCTGGGCAGCTTCGTCCCCGGCCAGTTTGTCAACCCCGCCAATCCAAAGGCGCATTTTGAAACGACCGGCCCGGAAATCTGGGAGGATACGGACGGCAGAATTGATTTCTTCGTCGCCGGCGTCGGAACGGGCGGTACCGTCACCGGCGTGGGGCGGTACCTGAAGTCGAAAAACCCGGAAATCAAGGTCGTTGCGGTCGAGCCGAAGAGCTCCGCTTTCCTCTCCACCGGCATCGCCGGTCCGCACAAAATTCAGGGTATAGGTGCCGGCTTTGCGCCGGAGGTGCTGGATACCGGCGTGTACGACGAGATCATCGCCGTGGAAAATGACGCAGCCTTCGCCACCGGCCGTGAGATTGGCAGACGCGAGGGCGTTCTGGTCGGCATCTCCTCCGGTGCGGCAGTCTGGGCGGCCATTGAGCTGGCCAAACGCCCGGAAAGTGAAGGCAAAACCATCGTCGTGCTCCTGCCGGATACCGGTGACCGCTATCTTTCCACCCCGCTGTTTGCAGAATAGACAAACTGCGCCCCGGCTTTCACCGGGGCGCAATTTCAGATCACATAGTTGTCTGCCGTGGGGCTTGCCATCAGATCGGCCAGCGTAATGCCGGAGAAATAGTCCTTCGTCAGCCTGTAATAGTTTTCCCAGACCGAGAGTGTCCGGCACTCCGCCGCGCGGCTGCACGCCGCCGCATTGTCCTGCAAACAGGACACCGGCGCAAGGCCGCCCTCGGCGAGCCGCAGGATCTCCCAGAGCGTATACTGCTCCGGTTCCCGCGTGAGACGGTAGCCGCCGCCGATGCCGTGGCTGCTTTCGATCAGGCCGGCGCCCTTTAAGGCAGGCATGAGCTTTTCGATGTATTTCAGAGAGATCTCCTGCCGTGCGGCAACCTCCTTCATCGGCATATAGCCGCCGCTGCGGTGTTCCGCCAAATCGAGAAGGATGCGGATGGAATAGCGTCCCTTGGTTGAGATCATAAAGCAGCCTCCTTTCCGTGACTCTTTATTATTTATTTTTATTTA
>CABSBF010000024.1 GCA_902475855.1 uncultured Eubacteriales bacterium | reverse complement strand
GGATGCCCACGGCGGACAGGCGCGTGGTGATCTTGCTCTGGATGGCCTTCATAAACTCGTCGGCCTCAGCCTGATGCGCATCGAGATACTGCATGATCTCGTTATATCCGGCGGGATCGAGATATTTCAGGCTGGTATCCTCCAGCTCCCATTTGATCTTCTGCATGCCGAGACGGTGTGCCAGGGGCGCATAGATGTCCATGGTTTCGCGGGATTTCAGAATCTGTTTTTCCGGCGACTGGAACTGCATGGTGCGCGTGTTGTGCAGGCGGTCTGCGATCTTGATGAGAATGACGCGGATGTCGCGGCTCATGGCCATGAACATCTTGCGCAGGTTTTCCATCTGCTGCTCCTCCAGTGTGGAATACTCCACACGGGTCAGCTTGGTGACGCCCTCCACCAGCGCGGCGACCGTAGGGCCGAACTGCCGGGAGATCTCGTCATAGGTGGAATCGGTATCTTCGATGCAGTCATGCAGCAGCGCGCCCAAAACGGCGTCCGTGTCCAGACCGATCTCGGCGACGATCTCCGCCACAGCCAGCGGGTGGATGATGTAGGGGGAGCCGTCCTTGCGCTTCTGCGAGGCGTGCTTTTTCTCGGCATAGCGGATAGCGCGCTCAATGGCCTGCATATCTACGTTCATGTTGCGCCGCGCAATGGTACGCATCAGACTGTCATAGTGTTCCTGAAAGGTTTCCATAAGGGCCTCCGAATGTCAAAGGCTTTCTCCGCGCAGGGCGCGGTAGAGCCTGCTGTTTTCCAGGGGATTTTTTCCGCTGACCGGCAGGAGCCGGATGTGCAGCACCGGGTCGCTGCGCCGCACCTCGATGAAGCGCAGCTCTGCAAGAATGTCCAGACACGCCATGGTCCTGCGGACGCTGTGACGCTCGTGCGAGGCGGCGGCAACGGCGGCGCAGAAGGCAGAAAGATCAAACTGCATCGGAGATTCCTGCACATTGGCGCACAGGTAATTCCAGACGTCCGCCACGTCCGTGCGCTCCGGCATGAGCGCGGCAGATTCAAAAGGAAGCAGCGTCTCGCTGCGGCAGAAGCGGTCGTAATACTCGCAGGGCGATACGCGGCGCAGGTCGGTCAGATTGAGCTGCACGCTGCGTACACCGCGGAATTCGTTGATCTGAGGGGTAAACGCAGCATCCACCCGTTCGCCGGGAAGAAGCTTCAGACCGCCCGCAGAAAAATAGATGACTTGCAGCGAGACGCCGTCGCGGCTGCGCAGCTTCAGGCGCAGGTGCTTCCCGCCGCCGACCGTGGAAGCTTGCTCCACGATGGCCTCGGTCAGGCAGAGGGTGGGCTTGGGGCAGCCCGTACCGCAGGGTTCCAGTTGAGAGAGTCCCTGCACATTGTGCTCCGTCAGCAGGCGGCCGGGAACCTCGCAGTCGATCTCCAGCGTAGGAACGGCGGCGCCGGTGGCGGCATAGGCCGCGGCCAGCTCGCAGATGCGGCGGCGGAATTCCGGGATCATCTCCCGCCGGATGGTAAAACCCGCGGCCAGCTCATGGCCGCCGAAGCCTTCCAGCAGCGGGGAAAGCTCCCGCAGCGCGGCAAACAGATTAAAGCCGCCGTAGGAGCGGGAGGAGGCCTTTCCGTGGTCGCCGTCCAGGCAGATCAGGAAGGCTGGACGGCAGAACTCCTCGCTCAGGCGGGACGCGACGATGCCGACCACGCCCTGATGCCAGCCCTCTCCGGCCAGCACGATGGCGCTCCCCGGCTCCTGCTTCCGCAAAAGTGCCAGTGCTTCACGGTAGATAACGGATTCCGTGTTCTGCCGTTCGCGATTAAGCCGGCAGAGCGTCTGCGCAAGCTGCGCAGCCTGTTCCGGATCATGGGAAAGAAAGAGCTGCACGGCAAGCTCCGCGTGCTCCATGCGTCCGGCGGCGTTGATGCGCGGTGCAAGCACATAGCCGATCGTTCCGGCGGTGACCGGCTGCGTACCGCAGCCGCAGGCTTCGATCAGTGCGCGCAGCCCCAGGCGTGCCGGGTGCTGCATCGCCGCAAGGCCCATGACCACCAGGCGGCGGTTCTCGCCGCGCAGAGGCATGACGTCGGCAATGGTGCCGAGACAGTAGAGGTCGCACCAGCGGCGTGCGGCCTCCTCCTGGCTGCCGAGCAGCACAGAAGCCAGCTTGAAGGCAACTCCCACACCGGAAAGATCGGTGTGCGGATAGGTGCGGTCCGGCCGGTGCGGGTCGACGACCGCGGCACAGTCCGGCAGGTGCTCCTTGCATTCATGGTGATCGGTAACGATGAGTGTCACGCCGAGCTGCCTGCAATATTCGGCCTCCTCCAGCGCGGTGATGCCGCAGTCCACGGTGACAATCAGGCGTACACCCTCGTCCGCAAGCTGCCGGATGGCAGTGTTGTTCAGGCCGTAGCCCTCCTCCAGCCGGCCGGGGATATGCGCCGTGCAGTCCGCGCCCAGTGAACGCAGGCATTCAACCAGCAGACAGGTGGCGGTGATACCGTCCACATCATAGTCCCCGAATACGGCAATTTTCGTGCCGTCTGCGATGGCCTTCTTCAGCAGCGCGGCTGCTGTGCCCAGTTCCTTCATCTCCAGCGGATCGCACAGCGGTGCATTCGTATCAAACTGCTTTTTGGCCTCCTCCGGGGAAACACATCCCCGGCCGCACAGCACGCGCGCCGTCAGCGGGGAAAAGCCCGCGCGCTCCAACCCCTGTATTTCTGTTTCCTTTGGTCTTGCAATTTTCCAGATTCCGTACTTCACTCCAACGACACATCCTGATTTTTTCTTTTTATTATAGCATTTTTTTACGCCCAGCACAACCACAGAGAGGGAAAATATGCGGCGGCGCCGCGCAAAGTTTCTCCGAAACCGGGAAAACTAGGGAAAGCAAGGAGGGACAGCCTTTGAAACGAATACATCGACTGGCTGCGCTGCTGGTGCTTCTGGCTCTGGCAGCAGGGTTTGTCTACCAACAGAACTGCACGCTTCAGGTCGATGCGGTAGAGCTGTTTTTTGAATCGCTGCCGCCGCAGTTCGACGGCCTGCGCGTGGCGGAGCTATCCGATCTGCACGGGCGCAGCTTCGGAAAAAACAACATCCGCCTGCTGCATGCTCTGCGGGCGGCCCGGCCGGATCTCATCTGCATCTGTGGTGACCTTTTCGACGAAAAAACCGACCTTTCCATGCTGGAGCCGCTTCTGACCGGCTTGACGGACATTGCGCCGGTGTATTACGTCACCGGAAATCATGAATGGCAGGTGAAGAATCTGCCTCAGCTCCTGCAAAAAATGCGCGGTTGGGGCGTGACGGTGCTGGAAAATGAAGGGCGCGCTCTTTCCCGCGGCGGTGCGGAGATCCTCATTGCCGGCGTACACGATCCCTGCGGGCCGTATGACATGCCCTCCCCGGCATCGGTGGTCTCCGGGCTGCGGCGCACGGCGGGCAGCCGCTTTCTTCTCATGCTTTCTCACCGCAACGATGAGCTTGCCATGTGGCGTGCGCTCGGCGTGCAGTTCGTTTTGTCGGGGCATTGTCACGGCGGAGTGGTACGCCTGCCCTTTGTGGGCGGTGTGTTCGGCACGCAGCGGGAGCTTTTTCCGGATTTTGACGCCGGCGTGTACCGTCAGGGCGGCACAACGCTGTATGTCAGCCGCGGCTTGGGCTACACCAACGTGCATTTTCGCCTCTTCAACCGTCCTCATGTTCCCATTTTGATTCTGAGATGCGAGAGAAACGTAAACAAATCGTAAATTCTTTCCTTCGGGGCTTGTAAAAAAAGGGGGGCAGATTATAATGAGCATAGGTGATGGATATGTTTCGAAGAATCGGAGCGGCACTGCGGCGATTCATGTACGGGCGCTATGGCTCAGATCAACTGAATATGGCGCTTCTCGTGTTTGCCGTGCTGGTAAGCCTGATCAACAGCGTCCTGGCGATTTTCCTGCGGGGATCAAAGATCTATGGCAGCATTGTTGCACCCATCCTCTCCGTGATCGTTTACGGCCTGCTGATTTACAGCTTTATCCGTATGTTCTCACGCAATATTTATAAGCGCCAGCGGGAAAACCGCCGGTTCACCCAGCTCTGGGTGCGTCTGAAGGATCGCAGCAACCGCTATTTCCGCTGCCCGAACTGCAAGCAGACGGTGCGCGTGCCCCGCGGCCGCGGCAAGATCTGCATCCGCTGTCCCAAATGCGGCGAAAAGTTCACAAGAAAAACCTGAGAAAAGGAAGCTCCGCAGCGAGCTTCCTTTTCCATATCTGCGGCCTGCACAAAATCGTCCGTTCTTTCCCAGGAGAGCGCCGAAAAAATGCGTTCTCTGTCTTTTTTCACAAAAATGAGCCATGCTTCTCTGACAAAATGCCTAAAATCCGGTACCGCGGAGCACAGCTCAGAGTTTTCCTTGCATAAATCGAAACGATACTGTATAATAAGAAAACAATCCTTGCACACCGGAGGAAAGGCAATGGCAAAGTTATACTTCAAATACGGCTCGATGGGCTCCTCAAAGACCGCGCAGGCGCTCATCACCAAGTACAACTATGAGGAAAACGGAATGCGCGTGTGGCTGGTCAAGCCGGCAGCGGACAGCCGTGACGGCGAGATCGTGCTGCGCAGCCGCGTCGGGCTGGAAGCGATTGCCGAAGTCGTCCCGCCGGAGGCGGACATCTGCGAGCTGTTCCGCAAAAGAGAGCTCACGGACGTCATCATTGTGGATGAGTGCCAGTTCATGACGGCGGCACAGATCGACCAGCTCCGTGACATTGTGGATACGGAGAATATTCCGGTTTTGTGCTTCGGCCTGCGGACAGATTTCCAGAGCAAACTCTTTGACGGCAGCCGCCGCCTGTTTGAGGTGGCCGATACCATCACGGAGATCAAGGCAATCTGCGACTGCGGCGCAAAGGCCACAACCAATGCCCGTGTGGATGCCGAGGGCTACGTCGTCACCGAGGGCGCGCAGCTACTGCTGGGCGGCAACGACCGCTATATCGCCATGTGCCACAAATGCTGGATCCGCAACATCCGCGAGCACCGCAAGGTGAAATGACCTCCCGCAGGCGGCGTCCGCACCGGGCGTCCAAAGCGATCACACTACTATTATAAAATATGTAAAGGAGAATCGTTATGAATTATCCGACTCCCCACATCAAGGCAACCCCGGAAGATTTCGGCCAGACCGTGCTGATGCCGGGCGATCCCCTGCGTTCACAGTACATCGCCGAGAATTTCCTTGAAAACGCGAAACTTGTCAACAACGTCCGCGGCGTGCAGGGCTACACCGGCTACTACAAGGGCGTGAAGGTTTCCGTCATGGCCTCCGGCATGGGCATCCCGTCCATTGGCATCTACTCCTACGAGCTGTACAACGCCTATAATGTGCAGAACATTATGCGCATCGGCTCCGCCGGCTCCATCAACCCCGACATCCATGTCCGCGACATCGTCATTGCACAGGGCGCCTGCACGGACTCCAACTTCTGGCACCAGTACCACGTAGACGGCCACTATGCGCCCATCGCATCGTTTGATATGCTCCGCGCGGCGGTCGCCTCCTGCGAAGAAGCCGGTGCGACCTACCATGTCGGCAACATCCTGTCCACGGACAACTTCTACAACGACGACGAGGGTATGCCCGAAGTGCTCCAGACCGTCAACGCCTGGCGCAAGTTCGGCGTGATGGCCTGCGAGATGGAGGCGGCCGGTCTGTATATGCAGGCGGCGCGTTGGGGCAAGCGTGCGCTGACGATCTGCACGATCTCCGACCATATGCTCACGGGCGAGGCTCTGCCCGCCGAGGAGCGCCAGACTTCCTTCCGTGAGATGATGCAGGTCGCACTGGAAACGGCAGTCAAGCTGGAAAAATAAGTAAAACCTATTTCAGGAAACGGGAAACCGTTTCCTGATTTACCCCGTGACAGTAAGCTCACTTACTGTCACGGGGCAAACTTGCAAATTCTTTGCAAGTTTGTTCGCCTGCGGGCGGGTGATTGAACGCGAAAGAAAACCCTGATGGTTTTCTTTCACACTATCTTTCCTTCCGTAGACGAATGCCTCTGCGCTTTGTCGGGAAACGGCGCTGCCGTTTCCTGATTTACCCTTAATGAAAGTAACATAAGGAGTGTGAAAATAATATGAAACGAATCTTTTTGATTGTTCTGGATTCCTGCGGCTGCGGTGCAGCACCGGACGCCGCCAGCTTTGGCGACCACGGCGTCAACACCCTGAAAAGCTGCTCGACTTCGGAAAAGTTCCATGTTCCCAATCTGATCTCCTGCGGCCTCGGCAACATCGACGGCGTGGACTATCTGGCAAAGGCCGATCCGCAGACCGGGGTCTGCGCCCGCCTGCACGAAGCCTCTGCCGGCAAGGACACCACCATCGGCCACTGGGAGATTGCCGGTCTGATCTCTTCCAATCCCCTGCCCACCTATCCGAACGGCTTCCCCGAAGAGGTGCTCAAGCCCTTCCGCGAGGCGACCGGCCGCGGCGTGCTGGCCAACGCCCCCTGGTCCGGCACGGAGGTCATCCAGAAATACGGCGCGGAGCACATGAAAACGGGCGACCTCATCGTCTATACCTCCGCCGACTCTGTGTTCCAGATCGCGGCACACGAGGATGTCGTCCCGCTGGAGCAGCTCTATGAATACTGCCGCATCGCGCGTAAGATTCTGCGCGGCAAGCACGGCGTGGGCCGCGTGATCGCCCGCCCCTTCGTCGGCGACCCGGAACACGGCTTCACCCGCACCTCCAACCGCCACGACTTCTCTCTGGAGCCGCCGGCGCCCACCATGCTCGATGCCATCAAGGCCGCCGGGCTGGACAGCCTCGCCATTGGAAAAATCTTCGACATCTTCGCCGGAGAGGGCATCACCGAGCACGTCTACACCAAGGGCAACACCGACGGGATGGCCAAGACGCTGGCGGCAGCCGCGCGCGATTTCCACGGTCTGTGCTTCACCAATCTGGTCGATTTTGATATGCTCTACGGCCACCGCCGCAACATCGACGGCTACGCCGCCGCGCTGACGGAATTCGACGGCTGGCTGCCGCAGCTTCTGGAAAAGCTGGGCGAGGACGACCTTGTGATGATCACCGCCGACCACGGCTGCGACCCGGCCTACACCGCCACCACCGACCACACGCGCGAGTATGTGCCGCTGCTCATCGCGGGCAAGTGCGTCAAGCCCGTCAATCTCGGCACAAGAAAAACCTTTGCCGACATCGCCGCGACGGTGACGGAGCTGCTGGGCGTATCCTACGAAACGCCGGGTGTCAGCTTTGCTTCCGAGATTCTGTAAGGAGGAGAGCCTATGACGCCGCTGGAGCTGGTCAACTGCGCAATCGAGGCGCGGGAGCGCGCCTATGTCCCGTACTCCCATTTTGCCGTCGGCGCAGCACTTCTGACAAAGGACGGCAAGGTCTATCCCGGCTGCAATATCGAGAACTCCTCCTTTGGCGCGACCAACTGCGCCGAGCGGACGGCCTTCTTCTCCGCGGTGTGCACAGGCGAGCGGGAGTTCGAAGCCATCGCCATCGTCGGCGGCCCGGAAGGCAAGCCCGTGCATGAGCTTTGCGCCCCCTGCGGCATCTGCCGGCAGGTCATGCGCGAGTTTTGCGACCTGGAATTTAAGATCTATTTGAGTAAGTGTGACGGAACGTATTTTGCATCGTCACTAGCCGATATGCTACCATTCGGGTTCTCCAAAGAGGATTTAAATAGGTGACTTTCAGCATTCTGCACAAATCTTTGGGAACCTCTTGATTTTTTCTCTGTTTTGTGCCACAATATGTTAGCGGCATAGCCGCAAGAATTAATTGGAGGTTAAGAAAATGAAGAAACTCTTAGCGCTTCTCCTGGCTCTCGCCATGATCGCCTGCCTGTTCGTTGGCTGCGCCGGCGACCCCGAGAAGCCCAGTGACGACAGCAAGGATCCTGCTTCCTCTTCCGACGAATCCAAGCCCGAAGAGCCCAGCTCTGGAGAGCCCACCGGCGAAACCTACAAGGTTGCGATGATCACCGACTACGGCGACATCACCGACCAGTCCTTCAACCAGACTACTTACGAAGCCTGCAAGAAGTTTGCAGATGACAACGGCGTTGACTTCAAGTACTACAAGCCGACCGACAACACCACCGCTGCCCGTGTCGCTTCCATCGACCAGGCCATCGAAGAGGGCTACAACCTCATCGTTATGCCGGGCTACGCTTTCGGTGCTGCGATCGTTGAGGCTGCTCCCCAGAACCCCGAGGTTAAGTTCTTCGCACTGGACGTTGCAAAGGGCGACCTGCTTGAGACCGCCGTTGCCAACAAGGGCGAGGAGTACAACTGGGATCCCGACTCCTATGAGCTCGACAAGTACGTTGACATGAGCAACGTTTACTGCGTCGTCTATCAGGAAGAGCTCTGCGGCTACATGGCCGGCTACGCGGCTGTCAAGCTCGGCTACACCAAGCTCGGCTTCCTGGGCGGCATGGCTGTCCCCGCCGTTCAGCGTTACGGCCACGGCTTCGTGCAGGGCGTTGACGCTGCTGCGAAGGACTCCGGCATCAAGGTCGAACTGAAGTACGTCTACGGCGGCCAGTTCTACGGCGACTCCGACATCACTGCTGTTATGGACACCTGGTATGCAGGCGGCACTGAGGTCGTCTTCGCTTGCGGCGGCGGCATCTTCACCTCCGCTGCGGAAGCTGCGAAGAAGGTTAATGCGAAGGTCATCGGTGTTGACGTTGACCAGGCCGGCATCATCGACGGCGGCTACGGCGAAGGCATGACGGTCACCTCTGCGATGAAGGGTCTTGCACCCGCTACCATCGACACCCTGACCGACATTGTCAAGAACGGCAACTGGAGCAAGTACGTTGGCAAGATCGCTACCCTGGGCCTCGTGTCCGGCGACGATCCCGAGCTCAACTACGTCCAGATCCCGATGGAGTCCACGCAGTGGGCCGAGGGTAAGTTCACGCAGGAAGACTACAAGGCACTTGTTAAGGATATGTTCGACGGCAAGATCACCGTCTCCAACGACACCTCCAAGCTGCCCGATGTCACCAACGTGACCATCGACGACCAGGGCAAGATCAAGGGCTAATTCCCTGAAATCAAACCAATAAAACGGAAAAGAGGACGGGCTCACCCGTCCTCTTTTTTAGCAAAACCCCACCGAAAAACACGCCCCTGCCGCGCCTCTGTAGGCTGCCCCCTACGGCAGGCAAGAAATGCAAACTTCTTCCAAATCCTTCCGCATTGCGGCAACACCTTTCACAATTCTTCGACCGCTATTTTAGTAAATACGCACAAAATGTAGAGAAGAAGTATGCGTTTCCTGCTTTTATATTTGAAATTGCAGCAGGGATAGTGTATAATACAATAAAGTAACCTGTAGGAGGAGGAATTAGATTGAGCAACGAGCCCTATGCGATTGAGATGCTGAATATCACCAAGCGTTTTCCCGGCATCGTCGCAAATGATAACATCACGCTCCAGCTGAAGCGTGGTGAAATCCACGCCCTGCTCGGCGAAAACGGCGCGGGCAAATCCACGCTGATGAGCGTTCTGTTCGGCCTGTATCAGCCGGAGGAAGGCACCATCAAGAAAGACGGCGTTGAGGTCAAGATCAACAACCCCAACGACGCCAACGCTCTGGGCATCGGCATGGTGCACCAGCACTTCAAGCTCGTCGAGTGCTTCACGGTTCTCGACAATATCATCCTCGGCGTTGAGCCGAACAAGTGCGGCTTTTTGCAGAAGGCGGATGCGCGCAAAAAGGTGCTGGAGCTCTCCGAGCGCTACGGTCTGCACGTTGACCCCGATGCACTGATCGAGGACATCTCCGTCGGTATGCAGCAGCGTACAGAGATCCTTAAGATGCTCTATCGAGACAATGAAATCCTCATCTTCGACGAACCGACGGCCGTTCTGACGCCGCAGGAGATCGAAGAACTCCTCCAGATCATGAAGAATCTGGCGGCCGAGGGCAAATCTATCCTCTTCATTTCCCATAAGCTCAATGAGATCATGGCGGTTGCTGACCGCTGCTCCGTCCTGCGCAAGGGCAAGTACATCGGCACCGTCGAGGTTGCCAACACCGACAAGGCGGAGCTTTCCCGCATGATGGTCGGCCGCGATGTTGAATTCGTCGTGCACAAGGACGAAGCCAAGCCTTCCGACGTCATTCTTGAAGTCGATGGCCTGACGGTCGCCTCCAAGGTACATAAGAACAACGCGGTCAAGAATGTCTCCTTCAAGGTTCGCGCGGGCGAGATCGTCTGCATCGCCGGTATCGACGGCAACGGCCAGACCGAGCTGGTCTACGGTATCAGCGGTCTGGAGCCCCTCGTTTCCGGCAAGATCACGCTCGACGGCAAGGATATCTCCCATGCGCCCATCCGGGAGCGCTCCATCATGGGCATGAGCCACATCCCCGAGGATCGCCACAAGCACGGCCTCGTTCTGGATTACACGCTGGAGGACAACCTCGTTTTGCAGCGTTACTTTGAGCCAGAGTTCGTCAACGCCGGCTTCCTGAAGCGCAAGAACATCCGCGATTATGCCAACAAGCTGATTGAGCAATACGACGTGCGCTCCGGTCAGGGTCCCATCACTCTGGCGCGCTCCATGTCCGGCGGCAACCAGCAGAAGGCCATCATCGCCCGCGAGATCGACAAGGATCCGTGCCTCCTGATCGCCGTGCAGCCCACCCGTGGTCTGGACGTCGGCGCGATCGAATACATCCACAAGCAGATTGTCGCGCAGCGCGATAAGAATAAGGGCGTTCTTCTGGTTTCTCTGGAGCTGGACGAGGTTATGAGTCTCTCCGACCGCATTCTTGTCATGTATGAGGGCGAGATCGTCGGCGAATTCGACCCGAAGAAGACCACCGTCGAGGAGCTGGGTCTGTACATGGCCGGCGCCAAGAGAATGGAGGTGCAGTAAACGATGAAGCAAAAAAGATCCCTCATCCGCAACGACGGCTTCCAGAGCCTGCTGGCCTCGCTGCTGTGTATTCTCGGCGGCCTGCTGATCGGCTACCTGGTTCTGCTCATCATTGAGCCCAAGGGCGCGTTTGAGGCCATCCTCGCCGTGATGAAGAACTTCTTCAAGTACGGCAAGGCCGCCAAGCGGATGCAGTACTTTGGACAGACCATCGTCAAGACCATGCCGCTTCTGATGTGCGCGCTGTCCGTCCTGTTTGCCTATAAGGTCGGTATGTTCAACATCGGCGCGGCCGGCCAGTACGTCGCAGGCGCCTGCGCCGCTCTGTTCTGTGCCATTTATCTGCACCTTCCCTGGTATCTGTGCCTGCTCGCCGCGATTGCTGCCGGTGCGCTGCTCGGCGGCATCTCCGGCCTGCTCAAGACAGCCTGCAACGTCAACATCGTTATCTCCGGCATCATGCTCAACTGGATCATGCTGTACATCACGAACATGGTCCTCAGCTCTGAGGCGCTCGCCATCAAGAACCCCTCCAGCCCCTACACCAAGTCGCTGAGCACCGTCAATACCGATGCGCTTCTGCCGAAGCTCGGCCTTGACAAGCTGTTCAACAACGAAAAGACCGTTACCATCGCCATCCCGCTGGCCATTATTATGGCTATCCTCATCTGGGTCCTGCTGAGCAAGACCAAGTTTGGCTATGAGCTGAAGGCAACCGGCTACAACCCCAACGCCGCGAAGTACTGCGGCATGAAGGAAAACCGCAACATCATCCTCACGATGGTCATCGCGGGCGGCCTGGCGGGCATGGGCGCAGCTCTGTATTACCTGACCGGCATCGAGGAATGGGAAACGACGATCTCCTCCGTCCCGGACATGGGCTTCAACGGCATCGCGGTCGCCTTCCTCGGCAACCTCAATCCGCTCGGCTGTATCCTGTCGGCTTACTTCATCCAGCATATCACCAGCGGCGGCGGAAACGTCAATCTGCAAGTCTACTGCTCGCAGATCTCCAGCCTGATTTCCGCTTTGATCATCTACCTGTGCGCGTTCGCTCCGTATTTCAAGTCCGTGCTCAAGCGTTGGATCCGCAAGAGCGACGAAAAGAAGGCCGTGCGTGCAAAAGCGCTTGAGAACAAGGAAGGAGGCGCTGAATAATGGCATTACTGCTTCAGTACACGCTGATTTTTGCCTCTGTTCTGCTGCTTGTCGCCCTCGGCGGCTGCTTTGCGGAGCGTTCCGGTATCATCAATATCGGTCTGGAAGGCATCATGGTCATCGGCGCCCTCGGCGGCGCGCTGGCAATGAAGTTCATCCCCGTTTCTGTCGGCGGCACGGTCATGATCCTCGCAACCATCGCGGCCAGTGCCCTGGCGGGTATGATCTACTCCCTGTTTTTGGCAATACCGGCAATCAATTTTAACGCCGACCAGACGATCACCGGCACGGCCATGAATATTCTGGCGACTGCCGCTGCCACCGTCGCGGTCAAGGCAATGAACACCGCCTCCTCCGGCGGCAGCAACGTCTCCTCCGAGATCTCCTACATCCAGGAAAAGGATTTCTTCATCGTCCGTATGGGGCAGTTTGAGTTCAACTGGTTCATGGTGGTTGCGCTGGTCGCACTGATCGTGGGCTACATTCTGCTCTACAAAACCCGCTTTGGTCTGAGAATGCGCGCCTGCGGCGAGCATCCCCAGGCGGCGGACTCCGTCGGCATCAATGTCTATAAAATGCGCTATGCCGGCACTCTGATCTCCGGCCTGCTCGGCGGTCTCGGCGGCATCGTCTTCATCACTGCGGGCGTCAGCGTCTGGAAGTTTGAGTATGGCGTATCCGGCTTCGGTTTCCTCGCACTGGCCGTTATGATCTTCGGTGCATGGCACCCGGTCAAGATCGCGCTGGCAGCACTGCTGTTCGGCTTCTTCCGCGCACTGGGCAACGTCTATTCCGGCTTTGACTTTATGAAAGCCCTGAACCTGCCCAGCTATGTCTACAATATGCTGCCGTACATTGTTTCTCTGATCGTTCTGGCGCTGACTTCCAAGAAGTCCAGAGCCCCCAAGGCAGAGGGCGTCCCCTACGACAAGGGGCAACGGTAATTTTCAAAACGCCCTGTCCTACCTCTTTCGCAGGGGTAGGACAGTGCTGTTTTTGTGTCCGGACGATTTACGAAGGAGAAAAAGAAATGTCAAATATTATTGTAATCGGAATTGCCGGTGGAAGCGGCAGTGGTAAGACGACTCTGATGAAGAACCTGATCGCCCGTTTTCAGGACGACGTGACGGTTCTGAGCCATGACAACTACTACCGTCCCTACGAAGATCTGACAATTGAGGAGCGCCGCAAGGTCAACTACGACCATCCAGACGCCTTCGATACGGCGATGATGAACGAGCACCTCAAGCAGCTCAAGGCAGGCAAACCCATCCAATGCCCCATCTATGACTACACGACCTATTCCCGCTGCAAGGAAACGACACTGGTCGAGCCGCGGAAGGTCATTTTGGTCGAGGGAATTCTGATTTTCGAAGACAAGGCTCTGTGCGAGCAGATGGACATCAAGATTTTTGTGGACACGGATGCGGATGTCCGCCTGATCCGCCGCATCAAGCGCGATGTCGCCAAGCGGGGCAGAAGTCTGGATTCCGTTTTGTCGCAGTATCTTTCCACGGTCAAGCCCATGCACGAGCAGTTTGTGGAGCCCAGCAAGAAGAACGCCGATCTCGTCGTTCTGGAGGGCGGCAAGAATCTCGTTGCGCTGGAAATGATCATCGACCGCATCCAGCGCCATATTGACAACTGCTGAGCTGCTGGTTGAAGCAGCTGCATTTTCCAAACCGGAGGTCTTGGGAGGGGTATCTGCCCCTCCTTTTTTCCCGCGATTGACTTTCCCGTGCAAATACAATAGAATAATCAGGGTCATTCCCCCGATCACAACACAGAGAGAGAATCATGGAGCAAAGAAAGAAGTATGCCGTGTTCACCATGGACGTCGAGGAATTCACGGATACGGAATGTGTCGCAAATTCCGGCGAAACGGTAACGCAAGACATGCTCGACGGGTTGGACGAATACATCCGCCTGCTGGAAAAACACCATATTCGCGCGACGATGTTCACGGTTTGCCGGACGGCGCAGCGTGAAAAGGAGCGCTTGCAGCGCTATCTTCGCCGCGGGCACCGGCTTGCGCTGCACGGCTTGCAGCACACACCTGCCGACTGCATGGATGATGCGCGGTTTCTGCGCGAAACGCGCGAGGCAAAGGCGCTTTTGGAGTCTGAATTTCATACTACGGTGACCGGCTACCGCGCACCCTGCTTCAGCCTGAGCAAAAGCAAGCTGAATATCCTGCATGGTCTCGGCTTCCGCTACGATTCCAGCCGTATGGATTTTGCACCCGCACGTCATGCGGCAAAGCTCGACATGAGCGATTTCCGCGAACTTTTGAAGGGCGTGTTCCGGAAAAACGGCTTCTACGAATTCGGCATGACCTGCCAGAAGCTGTTCGGCAGAAATTATCCGATCTCCGGCGGCGGCTACGTCCGGCTGGGACATTGGAGCTTTATCCTGCCGCTCATCAGCAGCTATCTGCGCGAGAATGATTATTATGTTTTCTATCTGCATCCCTTTGAGATGTCGCGGGAGCGGCCGCCTGCAATGCACAGCCTGAAGCTCTACGACAGGTATTATCTCAATTCCGGCCTGCACACCTACCGGCTGAAGATCGAGGCAATCATCCGGATGCTGAAGAGCTGCGGCTATACCTTCGTCACATTCGACGAGTTAGCAGATATTTTAGAAAGAAAAGGAGAAGCAACATGAGTATAATCGGAAGTGGCCCCAGCGTTTTGTTTATCATTCTCGGGGTTCTTATCGTCAGCGGCCTGATCGTCGGTCTGGCGCTCCTGATCACCTCGCTGGCGCGTCGCAAGGAAAATCAGCAGGCGGCTCAGCCGCAGACAGTCCCGGCGCAGGTCTATTCCCGCCGGATGGTACAGCAGCAGAGCACACCGGAGGCTCCCGTGTATCTGCTCTACTGTGTGACCTTCCTGAAAGGCGACGGAACTTTCGTGGAATTCGCCGTTGATCCGCAGCAGTACGCATTATTGACGGAGGGCACCTGCGGCGCTCTGACCTTCTGCGGACCGCAGTACCTCGGCTTTTCCAAGCAGCAGTAAAAATAATGGTACGTCCGGCAGCCATTCGCTGCCGGACATTTTTTATGCTCACGCTTCTGGCTGCCTCCGCCGCACTTGCGGCCGGGCTCTGGTTCGCGCTGAAGAAACGCGCAGCAAAGTAAACCCCATAAAATAAGCAGCAGGCCCCGATTTCAATGGAATCGGGGCCTGTTCGCTTGCAAAGCAAATTGTTTCATTTACAATGCCGGACAGAGAGTTTGCCTGCTGCCGGGCGTCTCAGTCCTGCTCCGTCATCAAATCCAGAATCACCTCGTCGGTCACGCGCATCCCCTGATTGGCCACGCAGCCGACGGCGGCGACAGTCTCCTCCACGGAGTTTTTGACAATTCCCTCGCCGCCCTGGAAGGCTCTTCCCTCCATAGCAAGATTGTGTGCCATGATGGCGCTTTCCAGGCAGGTGGCGATTTTCGCCGCGCAGGAGGGCTTTGCGCCGTCGCAGACCATGCCGGAGGCCGTGGCCAGAGAGTTGGTCAGAGTCATCTCGATCTGCTCCAGCGTTCCGCCGGCAAGATATGTCAGCGCACAGCCGCTGCCGGTCGCAGCGCAGACAACGCCGCAGTAGGCCGACAGCCGCCCGATGCCGGTCTTAATATGAACCGCCAGCAGATTGGACAGCGCCAGCGCACGGAACACGCGCTCAGCGTCAATTCCATGCTCTCTGGCATAGATAACCACCGGCAGGGATGCAGTTGCGCCCTGATTCCCGCTGCCGGAGACGATCACCACCGGGAGCGTGCACCCGCTCATACGGGCATCCGAGGCGGCCGCAGCATAGGCTTGCAGCAGCTTGCCGTGCTTGTTATAGAGCTTACCGACATTGACACCCCATTCGTTTCTCAGGCCCTCTTCCGCAATTTTCATATTGCAGTCGATCTGACGCTGCAAAACGGGCTGAATGTCCTCCAAGGCGCAGGTTTCGGCAAAGTCCAGAATCCCGGCGACGCTCAGACAGCTATGATCGGTCATGCCGTCCTGTGCTTCGCCCTCATTTTCCGCGCGGAAGATCACTTCTCCGTCCTTCTCGATGCGGACGATATGCGTATGAGAATTTTTCAGCTCCACAAGCGCGGAATGCTCGCCGCTGAAAACCTCCACAATCAGATGCAGCGGAGCGCCGTCGTGCATCACGTGCAGCTTGCAGAAATCTCCCTCCAGCAGAGCCGTTGCCTTTTCAAGCACGCCCTCCGGCATATCCAGAAGGACTTCCAGCTTCCGATCCGGGTCGCCGCCCACGACGCCCATAACCGCCGCCGCATTCACGCCGCGCAGATTGCCGCCGTTCGGAATATAAACGCCCATCGCGTTTTTGATCAGGTTGCCGCTTGCGTGTACTACCATCCGCTCAGGCATAACGCCCAGCGTTCTGCGCGCCGTAGCAGCGGTATAGGCGATTGCGATCGGCTCCGTGCAGCCGCCCGCAGGGACAAGTTCCTCCTTGAGGATATTCAGATATGCTTGATACTTTGCTTCTGTTCTTTCCATGGCGTTCCTTTCTTTGAGCAATGCTCGTTGAAATTCAGTGTCAGGACCTCCCGCCCTGCAAAGCCGCAGCCGTCTGTTCAAGCAAGCGGCACGCGGCATATATCTCCCCTCGGAGTGTGTTTTCCTTATTGGGTGTGCTCCTCTGCATCCTCGTCTACAGGGACGTAGTCCCTGATCGCATCTTCGCGGCAGTTCTCCACATGCTCGCGGATCGCGGCAAGTGTTGCTTCCAGGTCCAGATTCAGCAGACCCTTGTAAATCTTCTCATGTGAAAGCCGCTCCCTGCCGATGCGCTCCTCATCTCTCGGCGCAATGCTTCGGAAGGCTCTCGCCTGACTTCTCAAGTCTGCATACACTGCCGACATCCGGGCGTTGCGGCACAGCCGGATGATCATGCCGTGATAATCCTCATCCTTCTGCGCAAAGGGCGCGTCGGCGTTTTCATATTCCGCGCAATAGAAGGACTGAAGCTGACGGAGGGCGTCAGGGTCTTGTGGGAACACCCTCGTGACGAGCTTGGCTGCGGCCGCCAGATCGAGGATCAGGCGCAGTTCAAAAATCTCGTTGATGTCCTCTGCGGAAGGCTGATAGACATAATAGCCTTTTTTCTGCGGATTATTTACGACAAGCCCCTCCTCAGCGAGCTTTCGAATCGCATCGCGCAGAGGGGTTCTGCTGATGCCGAATTCCTCCGCCAGTTGGGAATCCACCAACCGTGCGCCCGGCAGCAACTCTCTGGATAGTATTTTTTCTCTTAAAATATCATATGCCTGCTCATTCAGATTATCGACCCTGAGTATCATGCTTCCGGCCTCCGTATTCGGTATACAAACACTCTGATTCAATTCTAAGGGCTCTGCCGCTGATTGTCAAGCTGTTTTCCATCTTTTGTACCGGATTGCCCAACTTTTCCGGAATCCGCGTCTTTTCCGGCGGATTTACCTCCCTGAAACGCGCAAAAACACAGACCGGCAGGAACCCCGCCGGCCTGTGCTTTATATGGAAGGCGATTGAATTTATTCTACGATGCTTGCCTTCTCCAGACCCTTGTAAAGCTGCCATGTTCCGGCGGCGATTTCAAAATTCGCAACCTTCTTGTCACACAGAATAATGTTGTTTCTGTGGAACACCATGATCAGCGGGGTCTGATCCAGAATGTACTTCTGAATCTCCTTGTGCATCCGGATCCGTTCTTCCTTGTCCAGAGAATTGCGCAGCGCTTCGACCATTGCATCCAGCGTCGCATCGGAGTACACATTATAGATGGAATCGCTGGTGAAGTATCCGGTATAGTTGATCGTGGGGTCGTTGTTGGGAACGTAGTTCTGTCCCTGCATTGCAAGCTGGTATTCGCCGCCGGTGGTATTCGCGCGAAGCGTTGCGCCGTCCAGAGGCGTGATGGTCAGCTCGATACCGGCCTCCTTCAACTGGTCCTGCATGATTGCGCAGAGAGCCTTGTCCTCCTCGTTGTTTGCGGTAACGATCACATCCAGCGTCAGTTTCTTGCCGTCCTTGTCAACATAGCCGTCGCCGTCGGTGTCTGCGTAGCCCAGTTCGGTCAGAAGTCTTGCAGTTTCTGCCAGGTCATGGGCAGGCAGCTTCACGGAAGGATCAATGAACTCGCCAAACACAGGGGAGAACAGGTTCACAGCGGGCTCGGCAAGGTCGCTCAGCAGGCTGGGAACGGCGCTCGTGAAGTCAACCGCGTGTGCAATCGCTTCACGCATACGGACATCGCTCAGCAGCTCGCTGTGGGTATTCATCAGGCAGAAAACAGAAGTCTGACCCATGGTCTTGATCACCTGGATATTGTCCAGCTTCTTCAGAGTCTCCAGAGAGGTCAGGGCAGAGCGGCCGCTCATCATATCAATTTCGCCGCTCTCAAGGGCAAGCGCGCGGGAATTGGAGTCGGGGATCACCTTGAAGGTGACTTTCTCCAGCACCGGGGCGCCGCCGTAGTAGTCCTCGTTCCTCACCAGAACGATTTCGCTGTCCTTTTTCCAGGAATCCAGCTTAAATGCGCCGGTACCGATGGCCGCAACAACCTCATGGTTCTCGTCAAATGCCTTGGGGCTGACCATGCTGTACATCGGAGGCGTGACCTCGGAACCGAAGGTGAAGTAGGGCTTGCTCAGGTTTACAACAAAGGTGTATTCGTCGGGCGTTTCCATGCTTTCGATTGCCTTCAGGAAACCGGCGGTGCCATCTTTCCCGGCGGCGATTCTCTCTTCCCAGTTGAATTTTGCGGCCTCCGCGTTCCAGGGCTCGCCGTCGTGGAAGGTCACGCCCTTGCGAAGATGGAAGGTCCACTTCATGCCATCAGGCGCCATCTCCCAGGATTCCGCCAGCGCGGGCTTCATGGTGTAGTCATAGTCGAGCTGAATCAGCGTGTCGAAAATCAGCGCACGAATCGTGAAGGGGTTCATGTTGGACATGGGGTCATAGCCGCCCAAATCATCGCTTTCGCCGATCACCAGTTCCTGCGCCACCGGCGCAGCAGGAGTGGAGGGCTCCGTTGCATTGCTGTTTTCCTCGGATCCTTTGGAAGGATCGTTCTGCGTTTCAGGTACTCCGCATGCAGCAATGCTGAGTGCCATCAGACATGCAAGAATAAGGGCAAGTACTTTCTTTTTCATGTTTTTTCTCCTTTTGTAATGATATCGAAAGAGGCAGCGCCTCTTTGGATTTGATTTAAAAGCGGTTCTGAATATCCGGAACAGAGCGGATGAGCATCTGGGTATAGGGGCTTCTTGCCATTTCCAGATCGGCTGCATCAATCTGCTCCTCCAGCTTCCCGCTGTTCATGACAAAGATCCTGTCACTGAGATACCGCACAACGCCAAGATCGTGGGATATCACCAGATAGGACATTCCTGTTTTCTCCTTCAGCTCCCTGAGCAGATTCAGAATCTGCGCCTGCACAGAAACATCCAGGCTGGAGGTCGCCTCATCCAGAACCAGCAGCGCCGGCTCAAGGGCAAGCGCCCTCGCAATCGCCACCCGCTGCCGCTGCCCGCCGCTGAAGGAATCCGGGAAGCGTTCCATATCCGCGGGCGAAAGCCCCACCTTTTCCATCAGATCGCCGACAGCACGAAACTCCTCCGCCTTGGTAAGCGTTTTATAATTGTGCATGGGCTCGGCAATGCTCTGCCGGATGCTTCTGCCCGGATTCAGGGAAGCCTTTGTGTCCTGAAACACGAGTTGAACCTGACGGCGGTACTCGGTCTTTTCCTTTCTGTTCATCTTCAGAAGCGGAATTCCGCGGAAGGAAACGCTCCCCTCCGTCGGATCCAAAAGGCCGAGAATCATATTGGCAAGCGTGGTCTTTCCGCAGCCGCTTTCTCCTACCATCCCCAGCGCTTCATTTTCCGTCAGGGAAAAGGAAACGTGATCCACCGCAAGCGTTTTTTTATACCGCTTTGTCACATCTGAGAGCTCAATTATCGGAAGCAAGCGTACCAACCTCCCTCCACCGGGACGGGCTCCGGCGTTTCTTGCAGGCAGCGTGCCTGACATTCCGGGCAGCGTCCGGCAAAGGCGCAGCCCCTTGTCGATGGTTCCTGCTTTTCGTCGGGAATCCGATAGAGCGGCCTGTCCTTTGGGCAATGGAGATCCGGAATGCAGTTCAGCAGGGCTCTGGTGTAGGGGTGGTGCGGCGCGCTCAGAATCGACGACGTCTCGCCGGACTCTACAATGCTGCCGCCGTACATCACCATAATCCGGTCGGCGATCCCCGCAACAACGCCCATATTATGGGTGATCAACAGAATACCTGCGCCGTGCTCCACCGCAAGGTGCCTGATTTCGCCCAGCAGCTTTGCCTGAACGGAGACATCCAGCGCAGTAGTCGGCTCATCGGCAAGCAATACCGACGGGTGGAGCATCATGGTCATGGCAGTCAGCGTTCTCTGCCGCTGCCCGCCGGAAAGCTGAAAGGGATACCTGCGCAGAATATCCTTTGGGCAGTTCATTGCCTCCAGATAGCGGCTGGCGAGGAGGTCTGCCTCGCGGCCTCCGAGGTCCTTTTTCTCTTTCAGCAGCTCGCGAACCTGCCTGCGTATCGTCCGGATTGGATTGAGAGAAGAGATTGAATTCTGCACAATAACGCCGATATCATTGCCCAGGATTTCTTTTCTCTTTTTTTCGCCGCAGCCCAGCAGATCCACATCCCCGAAGAGGACTTCCCCGGAATGAATCTCCAGCTTGTGGAGATTGGGGCTGATGATGCTTTTGAGCAGCGTGGTTTTCCCGCTGCCGCTTTCTCCGACGATCCCAACCACCTCGCCTCTCGCCAGTGAAAGCCGGATCCCCGAAATGGCAGCGTCCGTTTCCCCACGATAAGAGGCGGTCAAGTCCCGAATTTGCAGCACCGTTTCTTTTTCGTTATTTTCTATCTTCATGGTCTTCCTCCGCCGTCTGCCTTCTGCATGGCGCCGGCGAGTCCGTCTCCAAACAGATTGAATGCCGTCACCGTATAAATCAGCATGACCGAGGGCGCAATGGTGAGCCACGGCGCGGCCGTAATGAAGCCCTTGGCCTCATTGAGCATGGAGCCCCATTCCGCAGCCGGCGGCTGCACACCCAGGCCGAGGAAGGAAAGCGCCGCAATCTGCATCACAATGGAACCGACGTGCGTGCCCGCATACGTCAGCACCGGCGACATAATGCTCGGAAGAATATGGATCACGATGATTTTCAGATGGGGCGTGCCGCCGATCAGAGAAGCCTTGATATAATCCTGTTCTCTCAATGAGAGCACCAGGTTCCTGACCATGCGGGCATAGCCGATCCATGACACTGCGCACAGCGTGATAACCGTATTTCTCTGCCCGATCCCCATCAGGCCGGCAATGGCAAGCGCCAGGATCATGCTGGGAAAGGCCAGCAGAATATCGACGACGGACATCAGCGCATCGCTGATCCATCCGCCAAAATATCCGCAAATCACGCCCACCGTCGTTCCGATCACCATGGAGACGGTCAGAATCAGGAAGGAGATTGAGATGGACAGCCTCGTTCCGTAGAGGATTCTCGCGAACTGATCCCGCCCGAGATTGTCGGTGCCCAGAATGTGCTGCGCATCCGGCGGCATCAGGCGGTGGAGCAGATCGTTCTTTGCCGGGTCATAGGGCGAAATGGCAGGCGCAAGCACCGCAAGAATCACAAGCAGTGCGATCATTACCAGTCCCGTCGTCATACGTCTGTTCCGTTTCATCTTTTGATTGCTCCATTCAGACGAATTCTTGGGTCAAGCAGCACCGTGACCGTGTCCACAATGAAATTGATCAGCAGAAACACCACGGTCATCAGCAGGATGTACGCCTGAATGACCGGATAATCTCTCCTGTTGATGGAAAGGGAAAGGAAACTGCCGAGTCCCGGAATGGAAAAAATATTCTCGACAACGACGGCGCCGCCGAGCATATGGCCGATTCCGAGCCCCAGAATACTGATCATCGGCAAGAAGGCGTTTTTCAGCACATTGCGGAATAAGATGATGTTTTTCCGGATTCCTTTGGTGCGCAGCAGGTAGACATACTCCTCGCCCAGCGAGGACAGAACATTGGCCTTGATCATCCTGCTGTATTTGCAGATCATGGGAACTGCCAGCGTGACGGTCGGCAGGATTTTCAGCTCAGGGGAATCAAAACCGATCATCTTGACCCATTTCAGCTTGACGGATATCACATAGGCCAGCAAAAGTCCCAGCACAAAGGTGGGAATGCCCATAAAGGAGAAGGACACCGCCTGTGCCAGACGTTCATCCAGCTTCCGGTCGCGAACCGCCATCAGAATCCCTGCGGGGATAGAAACTGCAAGGGTAAGAAGAAACGCATAGGCGGTAAGCTCCACCGTTGCAGGCACTCTGCATGCAAGCTCCTTCACTACGGATTCCCCCGTGATATAGGAGGTGCCGAAATCCGCGCGGAACACGACGTCGCGCATCCAGCGAAAATACCGCAGATACAGAGGCTGATCCAGGCCGAGTTTGCTTTCCATCGCGGCAATATTCTCTTTGGTGATCTCCGCGCCCGTGCTGCTGACGGCCTCGGCTGCGGCATTTCCGGTAATATTGCCCGTGAGCAGAAAAATCAGAATGGAGGCCCCCAGAATAACGACCAGAAACCGCACCAGGCGTCGGAGGTTATTCCGCAAAGCGCTCATCGTCAACTCTCCAGCAATATCCGGCGTACACGACGTCAGTCGTCGTTTCTACAACATCCTGCTTCGCATATTCCGCAATAATCTCAGGAATGCGCCGTTTCTGTTCCTCCTCCAGGCAAATCTTCATCTCAATTCTGCCGGTCGTTTCCAGGATGGCCTTCTCCAGAGAGCCCAGAGTGTGCCAGGTCATTCGTTTATAGCAGGTATACGGCGTATAGCCCTCCAGCCTGAGCACATTGAAGGCAAACAGCATATCCTCGTCAAAGGTCCGGTACTTCCGGGTAAGTCCCAGCTTTTCGACGACCTCATACACCAGAGAATTCTTCCATTCCACGGGTTTGCTGAGGAAGCACCACTTTTTGGAGGCTTGATTCATCAGCTCCAGTGTGTGATAGGACTGAACCGCGGGCGTCAGATTGGCAAAAACGAGGTCGAATTTTTGGTTCCACTCCTCCGGCAGCGTGAAGGAATGCCAGTCGATCAGGTGGAACTCTGCATTTTTCACGCCGTAGCGCTCCGTGTTGTAGGCCGCGGTCTTCAGCATCTCCGGAGAAACATCGGTTCCGATCAGATACTTGCACTGCCGGGCAATCGGCACCGAGTATAAGCCGCCGCCGCAGCCGACGTCCAGAACAAGCGAGTCCTTTGTCAGCATTTGATAATCCGCAAGGCACTTCATGCTCATATCGTTTTCCGGCGTCGGCATGGGCCGGTCGCGATAGGTCACGGAGTTGCGGTCCCATACGTCGCGCTCTACGGTTTTGTCGCCGACGGCGGGAACCCATACTTTCTTTATCTCTTCCAGATTAAAATTCTTCATCGCTTTCCTTCCTTTTCAGCAAAAAAACAGGGCAACCTTTACCTGTTTCAGGTAAAAAGCCCTGCTCCACAAAACTTTTTTGGGAAACATCTGTAAATCTGTATTTATTATACACGCTGCACTGAGGCCTGCAAGCCCCCGGGGGGGTTGTTTTTTTCTCCCTTTCAGCCGAAAAAAAGAACAGGGCTCCGCTTCTGTGCGAAAAAAGGCGCAAAAAAAGCATGGCCTGCACGGTTCCGGCAGAATGAAATTCATTCCGAAGGAAACCGGCAAACCATGCCCGGAAAAGAATGCGATCTACATCGGCCGGGTACGGCGCAGAGAGAGTCCGGCCGCTGCCACGCCGAGCGCAGCGCAGAGAAGATATATCCAGGGGCACTCCCGCACTTCGACGCCGCCGATCGGCAGCAGAAGGCTGATTTTTGCCGCAGCTTTTGATCCGATCGCGGCCAACGCCGCCGGAACCAGCACAACGCCCGTGCAAAGGAGCAGTGCATCGCGCGTCCTGCGGCAGAGGTCGGACAACAGAAGGCAGATCGTCGCGCCCACACAGAGCATCGCCAGCTTGAGCAGGTAGTAGATCGTCATCGCCGCCCAGATGGGCATGGCGGATTCCTCACCGAAGCCAAAGCTGTAAAGCGGCGCGCCGAGGCTGAATATTCCTTTATATTGCTTCACCGTGTGCCAGAGCTCCGCTCCATAAATCGCAGCCCAGACCGCAAGCGCCATCAGCAGGCACAGGTACAGCTTTCTTCGCCAGAGCCGCCCGCGTCCGGCGGGTGCCGCGCGAAGCTGCGGGAGCAATCCCGCCTGCCGCTCCTGCGCCGCAATGGGCGACAGCAGCAGCACCAGAAACAGCAGTGCCTTGAGCGCGGTTGTGCGGTGATAGTTGCCGAAATTCTCGCTCCAGATTGCCTCATAGGGATGCATCGGAACGATCCAGCTCCCCGCCGGGAGACTCTGTGCACGGCTTATAAGCTCCGAAATTGCGGCCGAGCGGTCGCCGCCCCCGGACTGCGCCAGATCAGCTTCCAGCCCGCGTAAGGTGTCGTCCGTGATCGGCGCAGCGTACTTCTGCTCGTAAAATTGCGTGTACATATCCAGCGGCTTCGGCTCCCGGTAGGGCGGCGCAGCCTTGCACGCAACGATAACAAGCAGGAGCAGAATGAGGATCCCGCACCGCCGCCACAGGAGCTTATACGCCTCCCAGCCGAAGAGCGTCTTCGGTCTTGCGCGAAACCGCGCCTTCAGGCGATCCAACCGCGAAAGCAGACGGTTCGGCGCACTGACCGGCTTCTTCCTGCAAGCGATGGTCACGCAGACCGCACCGAGGATCAAGCTCAGCGGAAGGACCAAAATCTCCACCAGTGCCGCACCGGAGATCATTCCGCCGAAAAACGGCAGATTCAGATAATTCCGAAACACATTGTCGAAACGGATGTAACTGAACAGATTGCAGTATCGCAGCGGCGCGAAGATGGATGCCGCCGGAACCTTTGTCAACCCGAACTCCACGCCGAGCGCCAGCGCGCAGGCCGAAAATGCCAGCGAAAGATTTGCAATGCCAGAGAGAATCGCATAAATCGCCAGGCCGAGGACAAATGCGCCCAGAATCTTCACGCACAGGTACAGCCCCCAGAACTGCCCGATCGTCATCGGCGTCGGCACGTTGTAAAACATAGAAATGGATTGCAGCAGCCGCCCCTCCTCGCCGAAGCCGTGATAGAGCCACACGGAGAGCAGAATCTTACTGCCCAGCAGCACAAGCGTGCCGATGATCGCCGCAAGCAGCAATGTCAGGATGCGCCGCAGGCACAGCTTTTGCCGCCCGGCGGGGGCGGCGTGTACCATAGGCCAGAGTCCCTCCCGCCGTTCGGAGAGAAACAGTGCGCAGCAGACACCCATGAGGAGCAGAATACTGTAGTCCGTAAACGGTTCGGAAAACGCCTCCGTCACGGCCAGATCATGCCCCAGTGTGACCTCGTGGCCGAACATCTGTGCAAAATCCTCAGCGGTTTTGACTGTATTTTTATAGGAGGTACTGCCGGGCTTGGAGAAAATGCTCACGCTTTGCAGCATTTTGGCATTCTCCTGCACACCCTCCAGATAGCCCTCATAGCTCAGCAGGTGGTCATACTGCGCAAGAAGCTGACTCACCGCGTCATAATTCTCAGAATTCTTCCGGTCCCAGAGGAAGCCGCGAGTTTCAGATGCTTTTTGCAGCATCTCTTTCTTCCGGCTCTGGCAGATCCGCTGGCCCTCCTCCATGGGCAGTGGCTGCATTTCACGCACCAGCGCATCGTAGGTATCGGCATAGGAGCGCATCGTGCCGTTTTTCTTCTGCGCATAGAGGAAGAAGAAGCAGCTCAGCGCTGTCAGCAGTGCAAGAGTCGCGAGAAACGTTTTGTGCAGCAGAACGCGACGCACTTCCATGTCAATCCTCCCCCAGATAGGACAGGTACACATCCTCAAGACTTCTGCCGCCGACGCTCGCAATGAGCGCCTCCGGCGCGCCGTGCTTGACAATTCTGCCCTGCTTCATCAGCAGCACATCCTTGGCAATGGACTCAATGTCCGAGACAATGTGCGTGGTCAGAAAAACGATGCGGTCGGAAGCCAGCTCCGCGATGTACCGGCGGATGCGCAGACGCTCACGCGGATCCAGGCCGGCGCTCGGCTCATCAAGGATGAGCACCGAGGGGTTTCCCAACAGCGCCTGCGCCAGCAGCACGCGCTGGCGCATTCCGCCGGAAAAGCCGCCGAGCTTTTTGTAGGCGACCTCCTGCAAATTGACCATTTCCAGAAGCGCTTCCACCTGCTCGCGCGCCCGTTTTCTCGGGATTTCCTTCAGTTCCGCCATGTACAGCAGGAACGCACGCGCGGAAAGATCGGGGTACATCCCCTGCTGCTGCGGCATATAGCCCAGCACGGCGCGGAAGCGCTTGCCGAGTTTTAGCACGTCCGTGCCGTCAAAGAGGATCTCACCCGCATCGCGGCGGACATTGTCTGTGATCAGGTTCATCAGGGTGGTCTTGCCCGCACCATTTGCGCCGAGGATGCCGTAAATCCCGGCGTCAAAACAATAGGAAAAATCGTCCAGTGCGGTTTTGCTGCCATAGCGCTTGGTCAGGTGTTTGATTGCCAGTTGCATGGAATGCTCCTTTCCGTTCCGCCGCTCCACGTCAGGGCGTCCGGCCGTGCAGCCTCGTTGTGCGTTCCTCCGGCGTTTTCGCCGAGCTGTCGGACTTGGTTATTCAGGCTGGCCGATTGTGCGCGGGAGGTTTGATGGCAGCTTGAATTCGTGCAGGGTGATATGGCCTGTTCCGAATTCGGATTTGTCAATGTAATACCGCGGAAGCGCACTGATATCCGAGCAGAGCAGGATGCGGTTCTCCGTCTCGCCGCAGATGATCATTGTCCGGTCGGCGGTCTTCTTATAATCCACCGTGATCTCGCCCAGGGGTTCAAATTCCCAGCTATAAAAGTGCAGCGTCTGCGGAAGACTCGCCGATTCCGGATCGTAGACCGAGCTTCCCTCCATGATGACGATGCAGTCCGGGAAGCAGCGCAGAATGTGCTCGCCCTCCAGCCCGGTATCGAAGAGCAGTGTTTGCTTCAGCGTGCCGTAATCAATGCGGTAAAATTTGTTGTCAATTAACTTATAACAATGGTCGGCGCAGTAATGTGCCCGGTAGTAGTCCATATCGAAATCAATCAGGTACTTCTCCTCCCCGCCGGGTGTCCACGTTACCAGCCGCCAAGGATCCCCCTCAAAATCGGAAGCCTGAAAAAATAAATTGCCCTCCTCGCTGCATCGGAATGCTCTTTGCGGCGCCTCCTCTGGCTGCTTCATCGAACCGTTCAGCTTGTAGTAGTACTGCGTTCCACCGACCACGCCGCTTGCCCCCATCTTTGTGAAGCCCAAAAGCACAACCCCGTTTGCGATACTTTCCTCGTATGAGCCGTCATAGCCGGAAATTGAATCCGCAGTGTCCAGCACGATCCTGCGGTTTCGTCCGTCGGGATCAAGGCAAACAACATGAAAACTGGCTCCAAAAGTATAAAAAGTGGAATATAAATGCCCGTTATAATACGAAACATTTTTGCATCCTTTTAAGTATGCGTCGCAGTCAGCAGTATCATGCGGACAGTCGGGACGTGAGCAGAGTTTCACAAGCGTGTCGGAATCATGGTCGCAATAAAACAAAAATGTTGAACCGTCCTCAAATTCCACTAGAGAATAAAAGCCATCATCCGTGCATTCGAAAGCACCGGGATTGGGAAAGAGGCTCTGCCTTACTTCGCCGGTACGAATGGGAGAAACGCCCTCGGCGGCAGTCGGTAATGGATCAGAGGAGGCTG
>CABSBF010000023.1 GCA_902475855.1 uncultured Eubacteriales bacterium | reverse complement strand
ACGGCATGACCGAAGCCATGCCGTTCCTGCAAAAATACGATATTACTTTCTTACGCCCCCCCGGCCATTCGGCCGGGGCTGCTGTTATCATAATATACATATACAGACACAATCGGCAGGGGAGCGGTCAAAACAGCTCCTGCTTATATTTTATGGAATCCTTCTCGTCGATTTGACGTATGACCCTGCACGGATTTCCGGCGGCCAGGGAATGCGGCGGAATGTCTCTGGTAACGACACTTCCAGCCCCGATCACGCAGCCTTCGCCTATGGTCACGCCGCCCGTGACAGTCACGTTGCTTGCGATCCAGCAGTTTGAGCCTATCGTTATGGGCTTTCCGTATTCGTCGTCATAGAGGGTGCCGTCCTCCTTGTGCTTCAGGTTTCTCTCCTGCCATCTTAATGGATGGAGCGGCGTGACGAGCGCGCAGTTTGGCCCGAAGAACACACTGTCACCGATATGGACGGGGCAGGTGTCCAAAACGGTAAAGTTGAAATTTGCATAGCAGCCCCGGCCAAAGCTTGTAAAGGCGCCGTAATCAAAATAAACCGGCCCCTGAAGGAACAGTCCTTCTCCCTGCTGCGGGATCAGCTCATGCAGGATCCGGCTTCTTTCTTCGTCGTCTTCAAAGAGACGGTTGTACTCCTGAGACAGCCTGTGCGCCCGGCGTCTCATCTCGGCCAGAGTCTCGTCGCTCGGGTCGTAGATTTTACCTGCGAGCATTTTTTCCGTTTCGTTCATTCTGTTATCCTCTTACAGAGCGTGACTCTAAGCCTCAAAGAAGGCTGTACACAGCCGGCAGAAGGCGTCCTGATCGCGCAGGCCCATCAGCTCGCGCGCGGAGTGCATGGCCAGCAGCGGCACGCCGATGTCCGCCGCAGGCATGGCCAGCAGCGACGAGGCCATGGAGCCGACCGTGCTGCCGCCGGGGAGGTCGGCACGGTTCATGTAGGTTTGCAGCGGGATGCCGTGCGCTTCGCACAGGCCGCGCACGACTGCGCAGGTCTCCGCATCGGAGGAATAGCGGGGCGAGCGCTTGAGTGCCACGCCGCCGTTCAGCACGGGTGCGCAGAGGCTGTCGGCATACTCCGGGTGATTGGGATGCAGGGCGTGCGCGGCATCGCAGGAGAGAAGCATCCCGTGCACGCAGGCATTAAGGAACGCAGCCCGGTCCATGCCCAGCGCCAGCGCGATCTTTTCCAGAATGACCGTCAGGGTCGAACTGTCCGCGCCGCGGCGGGTGTTGCTGCCGATTTCTTCATTGTCATAGAGTACGGCGACGTTGATCTCGCTGCCCTGCGCCTCCAGCAGACCATGCAGGCAGGCGTGGACGGAGGTCAGGTTGTCCAGCCGCGGGGAGGAGAGGAAGTCCTCCTCAAAGCCAATGGCCTGCGCCTTCTCATCGCAGTAAGCGCACAGTTCAAAGGACAGGATGTCCTGCGCGGGGACGTCCAGCTTTTCGGCGAGCTTGCCGGTGAGCCAGCCGTTTTTCTCAAACTCTTTTGCAGCAGTTGCGCAGAGAGGGAAGAGATCGACGTTTGCCTTCGTCGGTACGCCCTTGTTGACCTCACGGTTCATGTGGATGGCGAGATTCGGGATGGTCAGAAGCGGCCGGTCCCATGCCGCAAGGCGGCGTTCGGGACGCATGGGATCCGCTGTGCGCACCAGCACGACGCCGGCCAGACTCAGCGGGCGATCCAGCCAGGTGTTGTAGATCGCGCCGCCGTAGGGCTCGACGTTCAGCTTGCAGCAGCCGCCGGAAACGATCTCCGGCTCCGGCTTGATGCGCAGGCAGGGCCAGTCGGTGTGCGCTGCGGCGATGCGGAAGGCCGAAGCCGTCTCACCCACGGTGAAGGCGACAAGATTCGTGCCGTTTTCCACAAAATAGCGGCCGCCTTTTTTGACGGGAAAATCGCCGCCGAGCGCCAACTCGGAAAAACCGGCCTTTTGCAGTTCCTCGGCCGCCATTGCGACGGTATGATAAGGGGAAACGCCGCCGTCAAGCCAGCGGCAGAGCGCCTGTTCCAGTGTTGTCATTGTGATTCCTCCTCAGATTGTTGAAAACGCGCCCGGAAGCTCTCCGAGCCGTCGGATTTTACACCGCGGACGCAGCCGTCCCCGGCAAAGAGCCGGAGCGTTTCACCGAGGAAGCACTCACGGTCGTAGATGACTTCAATGAATTTTGTTTCGGGCGGCGCAAAGCGCTGCGCATGGCGGACATAGACGACGTTGTTCAGGTGGCCGTTGTCGTCGATCTCCTCGGGCGTGACCGTCCATGCGCCCGCCTCCGGCAGACAATCCGGCAGAACCAGACGGCGGAAGGTTTCGCGGCGCTCCGGGTCGCATACCGGCAGCGTCCACAGTACGTCGATCTCGCGCAGATTGGCGATGCGGCGGGTCTTTTCGTTGGCAAGCACCCAGTATTGCAGCGCGCGGCCGACGCTGCGCCCCTGATAGAGAAGCTCATAGTCGCGGATGCTCATGGCAGACGAGGGGCGGCGCAGCCATGTCCGCACGGATACGGCGCTGTCCGGCGGCGGCAGCTCGCGCATGGCGATGCGGGTGCGCACCAGCATCCACAGGCAACCGTAGTGCTCGACCATTGCGTCGTGGCCGATGCCGAGGTCGTCTGCGTGGTCGGTGGCGGCCTGCGCCAGGGCGGCCGTCAGCATTTCCGGCGTCCACGCGCCCTTTGCGGTGTAGGAAATTTCAAGGCAGGTGTTCAAAAAAACGATACCTCCCAGTATGATTTGCTTTATTGTACCACGATGCGGGCGCTGCGTCAATCGCAGCAGGGGACGGGAAACTGCGAAGAATGGCGTCGATTTGTAAACTTTTTTGCGAAAAAGAATGGGAATGCGCCAAATTGATTGAAAAACGCCGCCGGTTGTGGTAGGATAAACAGACAATTTATCAAAAGGAGAACTACAACATGGCATCAGAAGAAAACCGCCCTGTGACGCCGTCCCCGGAAGATCCGGAGATAACGGTCGCGCAGGACGCAGCAGAGAATCCCGCCGAAGAGGCGGCGCAGGAGGCTGCCGCTGAGATCGCGGAGGACACGGCTGAGCTGGCCGGAGATGCCGCGGAAGCGGTGGAGACTGACGAAGAAGCGGAAGAAGAACCGCAGGAAGAGCCTGCGCCCGAAGAAGACGCATCGCCTGCTAAAGCGCCTGCAAAGACGCCGAAGAAGGGACTTTCCAAGGGCGTGAAGATCAGCATCATCATCGCGGCGGTTGTCATCCTGCTGGGTGCGGCGGCAGCCTGCGTGTTCTGCTATCTGAACGCGCATCCGGAGCTGACGATCGACAAGGTGGAAACGGCCTACGGCGATCAGGCATATCTGCCGGAGAACACCGCCTTCGGCACCAGCGAGCTGGCTGACCGCGAGCGTTATGACATCACGGACACCAAGTCGGACAGCATCGAAATGCGCACGGTAATCGCCAGAGACGAAAACGGCGACTACTTCATGACCAACGGCGAATTGCAGGTTGCCTACTGGATGGAATTCTATCAGATGATGCAGACCTACGGCAACTACATCTCCATGATGGGCCTGAACACCACCCGTCCCCTGCATGAGCAGAATTCTCTTCTCGAGGGCAGCACCTGGGAGCAGTATTTCATCACCTCCGTCGTGAAGAAGACCTCTCAGTTCCGTGCGCTGGAGCGCGCGGCGCAGGCGAACGGCTACGAGGTCCCGCAGGATGTTGCAACACAGCTTGACGATCTGACGAATCCGGAGGGCAGCCTCGCGCAGGAGGCGGCCAAGGCCGGCTTTGAAAGCGTTGACGCCTATCTGCAGGAGAACTTCGGCGCAGGCGTAACGGCGAAGAATTACCAGAACTATATGCGTATGTACATCACTGCGATGCACTACTATCAGGACGTGCTCTACGGCGAACCCTATGACAACGCTACGGACGCAGAGGTCGAGGCCTACTTCGACGCAAATGCGGAGACCTTTGAGGGCAAGGGCGTGACGAAGGTCAACGATGTCAATGTCCGCCATATCCTTATCAAGCCTGAGGGCGAAAAGGGCGCGGACGGCACCTATTCCGAGGACGCGTGGACAGCGGCGGAGGCCGAGGCCAATCGCATCTATGCGCTGTGGCAGGAAAACCAGACGGAGGACAACTTCTCCGAGCTGGCAAAGACCTATTCCAAGGACGGCAATGCGAGCGTCGGCGGCATCTATGAATCCCTTGCGCCCGGCAAGACGGTCACGGAGTTCAACGACTGGTGCTTTGACGAGAACCGCAAGACCGGCGACACCGGTATCGTGCGCACGACGTTTGGCTACCACATCATGTATTTCTGCGGCAAGGCAGAAACCCGCACGTGGTTTGATGCCGCAAAGGATGAGCTTGCCGCGAAGATTGCGGAGGACAAGATCAGTGAGATCTGCGAGACCTATCAGGAGCAGTTTGACTACTCCAATATGTGGGTCTTCGATCTGGTGAGCTATGCCAATGCGCAGAAGGCTGCCGGGGCCAGCGAGCCGACGGAATCCACGAGCGCATCCGAGGAGGCCGGACAGCAGTCCTCCGAGCCGGCGGCGGGCTGAGCCTGAAAGCGAACGTCAAATAAAACGAACATAATATAAAACTATTAACATGAACCCCCGTGCCGCTTCACAAAGCGGCACGGGGGTTTGCTTTTTCAGACAAGACGGATTCTTTGCAGCAGGAGCTGCGCGCACAGACCGGTGAAGGCCCCCGTGACCATCCCACAGAGGATCAATACCGGAAGATACAGCAGCAGGCCGGAGGTTCTGGCAATCAGTGCCGCCGCACCGAGCTGACCGAGATTATGTACGATCCCGCCCACGGTGCCGCAGACCCAGATCTGCCGCTCCGTAACGGCGCGGCGCAGCAGCGCCATGGCCGCGAAGCTCAGCAGACCGCCGGAAAAAGAGTAGAGCAGGGCCATCAGATTTCCGGCGAAAACGTTGCCCAGCAGGATGCGCGCCAGCAGGATTCCCAGCGCTTCCTTCCAGCCGAGGGCGAACAGCGCATAGAGCGTGACCAGATTGCTCAGTCCCAGCTTCATGCCGGGCACGCGGAAGGACAGCGGAATCTGCCCCTCCAGAACGAAGATGGTCAGCGCAATGGCTGTGAGCAGCGCGCACCATGCCAGCCTGCGGCCGCGGGAGATCAAGCGGCGTCCTCCGGGAAGAGACGCCGGTTCAGGCCGCGTGCGGTGAAGGCAAAGTACAGAGCGGTTCCGGCGGTCAGGAGGACGGCCAGCTCACCGACGGCGACATAGAGCATATTCAGCCACAGGGACAATTCGCCGACATAGACGGTCAGCTCCGCGCCGACAAAGAGAGAATTGAAGGCGGCAGGCATCAGAAGCGCAACCAATGGGATGCGCATCACGCGAACCTTGCGCAGACGGTACATGACCAGCGTGGCAAGGGCAGTCGCGACCGTGCCGACCAGCCAGTCCAGCGGCAGGGAGCCGGGGGAAAGCAGGTTGAACAGGAAGCAGCCCAGCGTCAGGCCCCAGACGGCATCCGGGGTGAACAGCGCGAAGATGCACAGCGCCTCGGACAGGCGGAACTGAATCGCGGCGGAGGTCGTGCCGGGCAGCAGCAGATTCTGAAGGAAGGTCAGTGTGGCGTACAGCGCGGCAAAGGCTGCGCCGCGGGCAAGAGAGCGGACGGTTTGTTTCATGTTTTTCTCCGTTTCCGGACGAGGACGGGCGCATAAAGCGCCGGCCCGGCCCATAGTTTTGTTTTACGACAGGATGGTTTCGAACTGTCATGTGCCGCGGTTTTCCGCATGGCGCATCTATTGTACTAGAGAAATCCCGTCCCGTCAAGAGCCGGATTGCACTGCACAAAACCTCACGGAAAAGTAGAATTTGCAAGGGGGCTTTTGTGCAGGATGAAGAATCTTAGGAAAAAAGGGAAAATGGGGTTGACTTTGTTCCTTACGGCCTTTAGAGTATAAATGAGGGCGTATGCTCCCTCTAATATTTTTGTATGAAAAAAAGAACGGAGAAAAGCGCATGGATGTGATTCTGCTGATCGGCGGGCTTGCCTTTTTCCTCTTTGGCATGAACGTCATGTCCGACGGCCTGCGAAAAATGGCGGGCGGCTCTCTGGAGCGTTCTCTCAAAAAAATCACGGGCAATCGCTGGATGGCCATGCTCCTCGGCTTCGTGATTACGATCGCCATTCAGTCTTCCTCGGCTATGACGGTCATGCTGGTCGGCCTGGTCAACTCCGGCATCATGCAGTTCGGCCAGACCATCGGCGTGATCATGGGATCAAACATCGGCACCACAGTCACAACATGGATCACCTCCCTGTCCGGCATTTCCGGCAGCGGCGTGATCTCCATGCTGAACCCGAAGAATTTCGCACCGGTCATCGCGCTGCTCGGCGTGGCCATGATCACCCTGAGCAAGAAGCCGCGCCGCCACGATCTGGGGCGCATCTTCGTCGGCTTTGCCATTTTGATGTACGGCATGGTCATGATGGGCAATTCCGTGCAGGAGCTGGAGAATTCCGGCAGCTTCCAGGCACTTTTGACCGCTTTCAACAATCCCTTTGTCGCCGTGGTGATCTCCACGATCTTCACCGGCGTCATCCAGAGCTCTGCCGGTACGATCAGTATCGTGCAGAACCTCGCTCTGTCCGGCCAGATCACCTATAATATGGCCATTCCTCTGGTGCTGGGTGCAAACATCGGCACCTGCGTCACCGCCCTGATTTCCAGCATGGGCGTCAACAAGAACGCAAAGAAGGTCGCGATTGTCCACATCATCATCAAGATCATCGGCACCGTTGTCTGCATGGGCCTGTTCTACGGTGCAAGGCTGATTTTCCGCTTTGACTTCATAGACGATTCGGTTACGATCTTCGGCGTGGCCATGATCCACACGGTGTTCAACGTGGTCAATACCGTCATCCTCTTCCCCTTCTGGAAGCAGTTGGAGCATCTGACCAATCTTCTTGTGCGTCCCTCGAAGGCGACGGAGGAGACCGCGTTCCTGGACGAGCGTCTGCTCTCCACGGTTTCCATTGCCGTTTCCGAGGCGGATGCGCGCACCAACAAGATGGCGCAGATCGCCCGCAAGACCATCCTTTCCTCCATCAGCCTGCTGCACAGCTATGATGAAAAGACGGCGCAGGCCGTGCTGAAATACGAGGATGACCTCGATATGTACGAGGACAAGCTCGGCACCTTCCTCGTGAAGCTGGCACGCAAATCCCTGTCCGAGCGGGACTCGCAGGAGGTTTCCAAGATGCTGCACACCATCGGTGATCTGGAGCGTCTGGGCGACCACGCTGTGAATCTGCTGCGCAGCGCGCAGGAGATTCACGATAAGAAGATCACCTTCTCGCCGCAGGCCCGCCAGGAACTGGAGGTCCTGACCGACGCGCTGAATGATATTCTGAATCTGACGATCGACTCCTTCTGTCAGGAAGATCTTGAAATGGCGCGCCGCGTCGAGCCGCTGGAGCAGGTCATTGATCTGCTGATCGCGGAGGCGAAATCCGCGCACATCGAGCGATTGCAGGCCGGGGTGTGTACCATCGAAATGGGCTTCATCCTCTCCGACCTTCTGACCAACTACGAGCGCGTCTCCGACCACTGCTCCAACATCGCCGTTGCACTCATCGAGACGCACGCGGGCAGCTTCGGCACGCACGAATATCTGAACACAGTCAAGGAAGACGGCGCACACGAATTCGCGGAGGTGTTCCGCGGGTACAAGGAAAAGTACCGTTTCCCCGAGACAAAATAAATGCAAACCTCTCTTCGGCAAACAGCGCCGAAGAGAGGTTTTTGTATTATCTGAGCCTGCTCATCTGATAGAGCAGCTTTGCGGCGTCCAGGCGCGTCAGAACTTCTCCGCTGTCTGCAAGGCGGATGCCCGCCTCGGAAAGTGCCTGCACCGCGCCAGCGCTCCAATCGGTATCGTCTGCGCCCGCGGCCGCAGCAGTCGCGGGGAGCTTCCAGATGTTCTGAAGCATGACTGCTGCCTGCGCACCGGTAACAGCCTCATTTGGCCGGAAAACCAGGCCGTCCTCTGCGGCGATGCCATGGACGATGCCGCGGCGCATGGCCGAGGAGAGATAGGGCTGGAGCCATGCGGCGGCATCTTCGGCGTCGGCAAAGCCAGAAACGGTCAGCGCTTCCTCGACGGGAACCTTGCCCAGCTTCATCGCCATGACGAGGAATTCCGCGCGCGTGACCGGCTCTTCCGCGCCGTAGCAGAGCGTTCCGCCGATAGAACGCCCGCTGCAAAGGCCGGTGCTGCGGCTCCACATGGCCTCATACTGGTCAAGCGATCCTTCCAGATCGGCAAAGGTTTTGCTCTCCGAGGGCTTGAGAATGCGGATTTTCACGGCAGCGGGCTTGGAAACGTTGCCCGCGTCGTCGGTCACAGTGAAGGTGAAGCTGTCCTCACCGACCTTGTTTTTATTGGGGGTATAGACAAAAGCACCGTTTTCCTCCAGTTTGACCGTCCCGCGCTTCGGTGCATCGACGAGCCGGAAAAGAAGCGGCCCGTTTTCCGCGTCCGTGCCGGTGAGCTGGCCGTCGTTGGCGATATTTCGATAGGTTTCAAATTCGGCGGCCTCGGCTGTGGGCGTTTCATTTTTGCCGGATTTGATGCGGACGGTCAGCGTTGTCTCCGGGTCAAGGCGGGTGCCGCGAATGGGACAGTAGGTCAGGGCGGCATCACAGCCGCCCGTGCAGTTGGGGCAGAGCGTCAGGCGCCGCAGGCACTCCAGCGGAAGAACGTCGCCCGGACGGATCTCGCGGCGGCCGAGCCGGACGGCTGCGACGGCCGCATCCGGCACACCGGTAACGAAAATGCCGCGCAGATCGGAAAGCTTGTCCGCATGGAAGTCGGCTTCCGCGAAGCAGTATTCGGCACTGTAGAGCGTTTCGGTGCTGCCGGACAAGATGGCGGCCGGCGTGTCGGCACTGCTGGCTGCGGCGGAAAGGCACAGCGCGCAGAGGAGCCCGGAAAGGATCACCGTGCGAAGAATGGATCTCATGAGATTCCCTCCTAAATTTTTCTTCGCAGATAGGATGAACGCTTTCTGGATAAAATATGCAGGGGGGAGGAAAAGTTTTCAAACTTTTCCTCCCCCCCGGCGGCGGTACGGAACTCAGTATGGCCGGATATAGTGCGCCGAGATGTCCGGCGCGGGACACATTTTGATGCCTGACACGATGCCGACGGCGAGGAAGGAGGTCATCAGCGAGCTGCCGCCATAGCTGAAGAAGGGAAGCGCAAGGCCGATGACCGGGAACAGGCCAAGACACACGCCGACATTGATGAGAATTTGGAACAGGAACATGGAGGCAATGCCGATGCAGATCAGACGGTTCATATAGTCCGGAGATTTCATGCCGACGTAAATGCAGCGCGCGACGATGGCCAGCAGCAGAAGCAGCACCGCCAGGCAGCCGATCAGACCGAGCTGCTCGCCGATGGAGCAGAAGATGGAGTCCGTGTGGCGGGCGGGAAGTGCGGCGGAGTTGGTCAGGTCGCCGTGGAACAGCCCCTGCCCGGAAAGGCCACCGTTGCGCAGCGCCTCCAGATTTTTGTTGGTCTGCCAGAGGACGCCCTCGCCCGTGGGGTCGATGCTCGGGTCAAGCAGCGCGAGGATCCGGTTTTTCTGGTCGGGGCGCATGACATGCTCCCACAGATACGGACTGGCCGCGGCGAAGGCTGCGCCGCCGCCAAGGAACCACCAGCCGCTCACGCCGCCGGCATAGACCATGATCAGGAAGATGAAGACGAAAATCAGCGCCACGCCCATATCCTTGGACAGAAGGATGATCTCCGCGACGATGAAGAGCATGTGTCCCGTCAGCACGGGAACGCAGCGCAGAGAGGACACATGGTTGCGGTGGATGCTCATGGTTTTGGCCAGAAGAATGATATAGGTGATCTTGCAGACCTCCGCCGGCTGAATATTGAACGGCAGGAAGGAAAAGTGCAGCCAGCTCCGGTTGCCGGTGGAGCCCTCGATGCCCCAGATCATCAGCATGGCAATAAAAAGCGTATTAAACAGGAAGAGAATCGTCCGCTGCCCGGCCAGAATGTCGATGTCCAGCGCGGTCATGCCGAGGTAGACGAGAATACCGGCAAGAAGGGAACCGGTCTGGATGATGATCATTCTCGTGTTTCCGTCGGTGTAGGTGGCGGCGTAGATCATGACAATGCCGAATATGGATGAAACAACGCACAGCGCCAGCAGTATCATATCGCCTTTTCTGAAGATCTCAAGCAGACGGCCTGCAAACTTTTTCATGATCTCACCTCCTGTTCCTGTTATTCTACCATCATTCGCCCTGCTTGTAAACAAAAAAGTACGCGCCGGGAGGTGTTTACAAAAAGCGGCGGGAATGATACAATAGACGCGAAAAAAATCAAAGGTCGTGAAGGAATGCAGTATTTCACCAAAGGCGCGGAGGAAACCGAGCGTCTGGGGGAGCGTCTGGGCAGAACGCTCCGGGGCGGCGAGATCATCGCCTATGTCGGCGAGCTGGGTGCGGGAAAGACCGCCTTTACGCGCGGACTTGCGCGCGGGCTGGGAATCTCCATGCGTGTGACCAGCCCAACGTACACCATCGTCAATGAGTACACGGGCGGCAGGCTTCCGCTGTTTCATTTTGATATGTACCGCCTCGGCTCCGAGGAGGAACTGTTCGACATCGGCTGGGAGGACTATCTCGCCCGCGGCGGCGTTTGCGCCGTGGAGTGGAGCGAAAATGTCTCCGGCGCCATGGAGGATGCAATTACCGTCCAAATCGAAAAGATTTCGGACGACGAACGGAAAATCACGATAGAAGGAGGCGTGCCGGATGCGGATTCTGGCATTTGAAACCTCGGCAAAGGCGGCTTCCGTCGCGCTGCTGGAAGAGGATACTCTTTTGGGAGAGTTCTACCTGAACTGCGGGCAGACGCACAGCAGGACGCTGATGCAGACGGCGCAGCAGCTTCTGGAAAACTGCGCGCTCACCCCTGCCGATGTGACGGCGGTCGCGTGCGCAGCGGGGCCGGGCAGCTTTACGGGCGTGCGCATCGGCGTTGCCGCGGCAAAGGGCTTTGCATGGGGGCGGGAGCTTCCCTGTGTGGGCGTTTCGACGCTGGAAGCCATGGCGCGGCAGGCGCAGTGCTTCTCCGGCGTGATCTGCTGTGCGATGGACGCGCGGCGGCAGCAGGTCTATAACGCGCTGTTCTCCTGCGAGGAGGGAGTCCTGACCCGTTTGACGCCAGACAGAGCAATTTCTTTGGAAGAACTGGAAAAAGAGCTGAAAAAAATCGAAAAACCGAAAATAATGGTTGGCGATGGTGCGGCGCTGTGTTATAATACCATCGGTAAGCAGGGCTTCGGCTGCGTTTTGGCGCCGGAGCAATTCAGAATGCAGCGCGCCTCGGGCGTGGCGTTGTTGGCGCGGGCCATGCTCCTGTCCGGGGCGGAAGCCGACGGCGCGGCGCTGGTGCCGAACTACCTGCGGCTTTCGCAGGCGGAGCGGGAACGCGCGGAGCGGCTGCAAGCACAGAAGGAGTATGACAATGGGTAAAGTTCAGGTTTTGGATCATCCGCTTTTGCAGCACAAGCTGTCGATCCTGCGTGACAAGAACACGGGTGTCAAGGAATTCCGTGAGATCGTCGGTGAGATCGCCGCGCTGATGTGCTACGAAGCAACGCGCAATCTGCCCACGCAGGAGGTCGAGATTGAAACTCCGGTCGCCAAGGCAAAGGTTCGTGTTCTTGCCGGCAAGAAGATGGCGATCGTGCCGATCCTGCGTGCGGGTCTTGGCATGGTGGATTCCATGATTTCGCTGATCCCCTCGGCGAAGATCGGCCATATCGGTCTGTTCCGCGACCCGGAAACGAAGGAGCCGGTGCAGTATTACTGCAAGATGCCGCCCGATATTTCCGAACGTCAGGTGTTTGTGGTTGACCCCATGCTGGCAACCGGCGGCAGCGCCGCGGCGGCGATCTCCATCCTCAAGAAGGAGTATGGCTGCAAGTATATCACGCTGATGGACATCATCGCAGCGCCGGAGGGCATCAGAGCCGTGACGGCGGAGCATCCCGATGTGGACATCTATGTGGCGGCGGTTGACGATTGCCTGAATGACCACGCCTATATCGTTCCCGGCCTCGGCGATGCCGGCGACCGTATTTTCGGAACGAAGTAAAACAGCACACTGATCCGGCCGGGACAAATTGTCCCGGCCGGGTTTCGCTTTTTGCCCCTTTGTGATATAATAGGGGAAAACATCGGATAGGAGAACAACATTGGCGAGAAAGGGTGAACTTCGCGCGGCCGGCGGCGTGCTGCTTCTGCTCCTGCTTGGGAAATGCCTGTCGCTGGCGGCGAATCAGGCCTATCTTTCCTTTTTCGGCGCGGACAATGAGCAGCTCAATATTTTTTCCTGGGCGATGCAGATCCCCGGCTATCTCTTTCAGGCTGCGGGGACAGCGCTGGTCAGCGTGGTCATTCCGGTCTACGCCTCCCTGCGCGCGACGGACCGGCGCGCCGAGGCGCAGTGTTTTGCGTCCAATCTGCTTGGCGTCTGCCTGCTGTTTTCCGGCCTGCTGTGCGTACTGGGGCTGGGACTTTCCTTCCTGCTGCCGCGCTTTACGGGCTTTTCCGACCGCGCGTACGCTGCGTTATGTCTGCGGCTGGTTATGCCTGCCGCGCTCTGCTACGGCCTGATCTATATTTTGCAGGGCGTTTTGCAGACGGAGGGGCGCTTCGGCGCGGCGGCAGCGGTCAATCTGCCGGGCGGCCTGCTCATCCTTGCCTATCTTGCCCTGTGCGGGCGGCGCTTCGGCGTGACGGGACTGCTTGTCACGGTCGTGGCGGGACTGGCGCTGCAAATCGTGATGCTGGCTGTCCCCGCATATCGGGCAGGCTTTCGCTGGCGGCCCGCCGGAATATTCCGGGACAGGACGCTGCGCACTGCGCTGCGGCGCTGTCTGCCGGTCTTTCTCGGTGCGCTTGCCTATCAGCTTGATCTTTTCGGAAACCATACGCTTCTGACCGGCATCGCGCCGGAGTCTGTCAGCCTGTATCAGTTCGTGCAGAGCATCGTTGTGGGACTCGTGACGGTACTGACCGCCGCAATCAACGCGGTCGCCTATCCGGAGCTTTCCTCCCTGGCCGCACGCGGGGAGCAGGAGCGCTACCGTGCGTCGCTCTGTGAAAAGCTGGAAACGGTGACCTTCTTTCTTCTGCCGCTGACAGTGGGACTGGCTATACTGGGAAGGCCCGCACTTCGCCTGCTGGCTGCGCGCGGCAGGCTCACGGAGGAAAATGTTGCCGTAGAATATGGCTTTCTGCTGTCCTCCGGCGTCTGCATGGCCTTCCTCGGCTGCAAGGAGATTGCCGACCGTGCGCTGTTCGCGCTGCATACGACGAAAATCTCCGCGCTTGCCAACGGCTTGATCCTGCTTGTGAACGTGCCGCTGGCGTGGTTTCTGCGCCGCGTTCCGGCGCTCGGCGCGTATGCGATCCCGCTGAGCTGGTCTTTTGCGGTGGCGGCGGGGACAGCCGTCCTGCTTCTGTGCCTGCACCGCCGCTTGGGCGGTTTCGGCGGCCTGCTGACCTCTGTGGGCAAAACTCTGCTTGCAAGCGCCGTGATGGGCGGTACAGTCTGGAGCTGCCGGCGCCTGCTTTCCGGGCTGGGAGATCTCGCGGCACTGCTTTTAGCGGCACTGCTGGGCGCGGCGGTGTTTTTCCTCATGGCGATGCTTCTCGGCATCCCGGTGCTGCCGCGGCTTTGGAGGACGGGAAAATGAATGTGCTTTATCTGATCAACTATGCAGGCAGCGGGGGAACGGAGGCCTATGTCGAGAGCCTGATCTCCCGTCTGCATCCGCAGACGGTGCACTGCGCACTGTGCTGCAATATCGAGGGGGCCCTTTCGGGACGCCTGCGCGCGAAGGGGTTGGAGGTGCTTCACCTGCCCATGCGCCATCCCTTCGACCGCCGCGCGGCCAGGACGCTTGCCGCCTGCTGCCGGGAAAAGAACATAGACCTTGTCCACGCGCAATACCCGCGGGAGGCAATGATCGCGCTGCACGCGCAGACTTTCGGCAGCCCGGCGCAGGTGGTCTGCACGGCACATTTGTCCTGCCGCCAGCCGATTTGGTGGCGGAGCCTGAATCGGCGCTATCTGCCGCGGGCAGCGGCCGTGATCGCCCTGCGGCCGGAGCAGACAGCGCTGCTTCTTAAAAACGGAATTCCGGCGGAACGCCTGTGCGTTATCCCGAACGGTGTGGACTATGCCGCCGCTTTGCCGCGTGTGCCGCACGAGGGGCCGAAGATTTTACTCACCGCCGCGCGCCTGTCGCCGGAAAAGGGGCTGCTCTTTCTCTGTAAGACGGCGGCTGCCCTGCGGGAGAAAACGGATGTGCCCTTCCGAGTCCGAATTCTGGGCGAGGGGCCGCAGCGGAAGAAGTTGGAGCGTGAGATAGAAAAAAGACATCTGACGGGTCTGGTCGAGCTGGCTGGCTACTGCCCGGATGTCCCTGCCGCGCTTGCACAGGCGGACATCTACGTTTCCCCCTCACGGACGGAAACGATGAGCCTCTCGGTACTGGAGGCCATGGCAGCCGGGTTGCCGGTCGCTGCAACGGAGGCGAGCGGCACGCTTGTAAAGGACTGCGGCCTGACCGCGCCCTACGGAAATACCGCGGCGTTTTCCGGGATACTGAAGCGCCTGCTGGAGGAGGATTCCCTGCGGGAAACCTTAGGAAATCGCGCGGCGCGGCGCCGCTTTGATCAAAACGAAACCTGCCGCCGGACGGCGGAGCTTTACCAAAGGAGCCTGAAGCATGGAACAGAAGAAAAGAAAATGGAATGTCGTTGATCTGGTCGTGATCCTTGTCCTCGTGGGCGTGGCTGTGTTTGCGGCGTGGCGATTTTTCGGAAATTCCGGCGGCAAGGCGGCCGTCGGCAACGAGAAGCCCTACCGCATCACCTTCCTGTGCAACGAAACGCCGGAGAAAGTGGCGGAGATGATCGCAAAGGGCGATGCGGTGACAGATGACTCCTGCTATATGGACCTGGGCAAGGTCGTGGACTTCCGGGTGGACGAGGCGCGTGTGTACACGACCGCCGCCGACGGGAAGGTTTCACTAAGCGATAAGCCGGGCTACAAGAGCGTCTATGTGACCGTGGAATGCAAGGGAGTGCCTGAGGACAACTGCGTCTACGTGACCGGCTGGGCGCTGGGCTGCGGACACTCCATGGTCATCCGCGTGGGCTACGCGAAGCTCTACGTGTGGGTGTATGACATGACACCGGTGAATGCGAAATGATCGAGCGTTTTCTGCTCGGAATACTGCCTGCCTTCTGGCGGCGGCTGTGTGCGCAGGCAGAGGAGAGCCGCGCCTATGCGCTCGTGCACAGCGTGTATATTCTCTTGCGGCGGCTGGTGAAGGAGAGCCTCCTCGGTCGCCTGCTGGGAGAGCATCCGCAGCGGCCGCTGCGGGCGGATGCCGCCGTGAGCGCAGCCTCCGGAAAGCTGGCGCGCTTCGGCGCACGGCTGCATCTGGACGGGCTTTTTGCCGGGCGCAGTTTGCGTGCGCCGGACTTTTCCTGCCTTGCAGGGGCGATGCTGCTGGCAATGTTCGTGTGTCCCGCAAGAGCATGGAACAACCGCTTTGCACTCGGGATTGCGCTGGCGCTGGCGCTGATACTGCTGCTTCTGGTCATGGCGGGCCGGCGCAGGCTGCTGACCTGCCGGGAGATCGGACTGGGCTTTCTCTGCTTCATCCTGGCTGCGGTGTTTGGCATTGTGAACGCACGGGACGTTGGGGAGGCGGTACGCGTATCGTCGTTTTATGCGACGTCTTTTCTGCTGGCGCTGACGCTGGCAGCCGGCCTTTCCGACCGGGAAAAGCTGAAGAAATTCCTCGCTTTTCTCTATCTGGCGGTGCTGTGTACCTCGCTTGCCGCGCTCTGGCAGCGTCTGACGGGCGTGGCGGTGAACAGTTCGCAGACCGATCTGGCAGCCAACGCCGGGATGCCCGGCCGCGTGTACTCGACTTTTGAAAACCCGAATAATTTTGCGGAATTTCTCGTCCTGCTCCTGCCGCTGTGCTTCGCCTTTACGACGATGCTCCAAAATCGCCGCGTGCGGCTGAGTGCGACCTGTCTCTTGGCGCTGCCGCTGGCAGCACTGCTGATGACCTATTCACGCTCCGGCTGGGTCAGCTTTGCGCTGGCGGTTCTGGTACTGCTCTTTTTCTGCCAGAGGCGGATGCTGCCGCTGCTGCTTCTGGCGGCGCTCCTGGCGCTGCCGCTGCTGCCGGGTTCGGTTTTTCGCCGGATCCTCACGATCGGCTCGACAAGTGATTCCTCCAACCTCTACCGTGTGTATATCTGGCGGGGGACGCTGCGGCTGCTGCGGCAGTTCGGGCTGACGGGCGTGGGCTTCGGGCCGGAGAATTTCCATCCGGTCTATGTGCTGTTTTGCAGCGGCCACGCGCGCGAGGCGCAGCACGCGCATATGCTCTGGCTGGAGGTTTGGGAGGAGATGGGTCTTGCAGGGCTTCTGAGTCTGCTCGCTTTCCATTTTGGCCTGATCCGGCGGGCGCTTCTGCGCATCCATCGCTCCAAAACCGGCGTGCGCATGACGCTGATCGCTGCCGCTGCGGCGCTCATAGGCATTTCCTTCTCCGCAACGGTGGAATACATCTGGTTCTACCCGCGTGATATGTTCTGCTTTTTTACCGTCGTGGGCGTGACGCTGGCGGCACTGCGCATTTCAGATTCCGAAGAAAAGCAATCTCCCGTTCCTGAACAGCGCCCCATTTGTTAGACAAGTATGGAAAAATACTTGTACTAAGAAATGGGGTGTTTTTCTATGCCAAGCAGTTCGAAATCAATGACCACAAACGAGCTGCCGCATGGGAACAAATCTATTTAGCAGAAGGTCCGGAAGGGGTAGCCATCGAACGGCGCGGCCGCGTGCAGCCTTCTATTATCATCTGAAACGGATGGAGCACTTCAAACAGTGAATATCCGGATTACTACAACAACCACAGGATCAAGGCAAAACGGAAGGACTTGCCGCCTGCAAGCTGAATGACGACCTTTTCCGGTGACGAAGCCACTGCGGGCAACAGCAATCATCGACGGTTCTTGGGAAGGCTTCCGCTCTCTACGGCGGCGTTCAGCTCCGGCAGCCGGGCCGGGTCCACATAGAAAAGCTCCCCGGTGTGCCGCTCCACAAAAGCACGGCTGAGGAAAACATAGGGCCGCTCCCGGATGGCCGGCAGCAGGTTCCGCACCAGATTGCGGTTGGGCCGCAGCGCCACGCAGTGGTCTTAGCCATACGCATCCGCACCCGCTCCTTTCGGAGGATAGTGTAGCATGAAGGCTGGGGTAAAAATGGGCCACAGGGAAATAGATTCCCTGTGCCCTCTTAAAGATTGTTTACTCGTTACTTCTCTTTTTAGCTATATCCATCCACGCAGAGATTTCCCATTCAATAGGAAATGTTTTTCCCGCAATTTGTCCAATTTTCGTTTGAATATCGAGATAGGCATCGTAATCATCTAATTGGCTCCACGACTCGCCTTTATATTTATAAGTGTCTCCGTCCCTTTTGATTCCATCGACATTTTCTTCTTGCAGCTTTTCAAGGATGAAGCTATCAATGGGCACATGCAGTGATTTCTCAGTGAGTCCACCCGGCAGCCTATCAAGCAGCCACAGATATTTTAGTGTCATATTCACCCATTTTTGTGCAAGCCCATATGTAAAAGAATTGCTTTTAAGAATCAGCGTATCATCTTGAAATACCGCCGTGTTCATGGCACTCATTATTTCTTCGCATTTGGCCTTATGCCACAAACCGAACTGTCCGTCGACACATTCGTATTTGCCAACCGAGCATAGAATTATGCCGCATACCCTTTCGATAAGTGCTTTTTTTGCATCTTTGTATTTTATTGCAATGTTCTTGTCCTCTTCCGGAGCATTCCTGCTTTGCATATTGTCTAAGGTATTCGACGAGTAATGGCACTCAATTCTGCGGTTTAAATCCAAGTATGCACGATATGCACACTTTTCATTTCCTTTCTGTTCAAGTACCTCTCTTTCACACCCAAAGTAGCTATACAGCAGAAAATCCAGTAGTTTTTTATTGTCGGCAGGCTGATTCATGGTGCTATCTCCTTTATCTATATTTCTCCAACGCTTTCTCCAAAACGTTTTTAACCTTTTCCTGCAGACGCTGGGGCTCCAGCACCGTCACATCCGGGGCGAAATTCAGGGCAAACTGCTCCATGGCCATCTCATTGGTAAAGACCGTCACGGTAACGCCGGCATCGTCCTCATTGGAGAAGGTCACCTCCGTGCCGAACAGGTCGATGACATCACTGACCATGGCCTTTGCCACCCGGAATACCGCCCGGACATTGTCGCTGGCGTACATATAGGGGTGCTCCTTCATATAGGTGGCCAGATCCAGCGTCCGGCCGTTGGCCCACTTCAGATGCTCAAAGGGCTTGGCGGGCTCGTCCAGAATCTTCAGCTCCGTGATGCGGTCCAGACGGTAGTTGGAAATGTCGTCGTACTTGTCATAGTTGCAGATCAGGTAATATTTTCCCTCCTTGGCTGCCATTTGGTAAGGAGAGATGATGTACACCCGCTCTGTGCCGTCGTCGCGGGTTTTAATGTGCTGGCGCTTGTCCGTGCCGTATTCCAGATACTTGAAGCTGACCTTCCGCCCCCGACTGATGGCCTCGTCCAACAGCTCGATGGTGAGAAAGAGCTGCTTGTTGTCGGTCTTGTCCTCCGGCAGACGGGCGATGTGCTTCACCCGGCTGCGAAAATACACATTGGACAGGCCTTCCAGCTTGCCTACCAGCTCCTTGCACTGGCTGTAAGGGATGTGCTTGGAAAAAAGCAGGCTGTCAATGAGCAGCCGCAGCTCGCCGTCGGCGAAGTCCCGCTCCAGATAGAAGTCCGACCACAGGTAGCTCTCCTCCGGCACGCCGGTTTTGGAGTTCGGCATCATGCGGATGGATTCGCTGTACTCGATGCTATAGCCGCAGTCCATGAGATTCAGAATGTTTCGCCGGATGGCTTTGCGGTCAGCGGTCATGTCGTATTCGGTTTTCAGGATCTCGGTGATGTCCTTCTGGCTCAGGCGGTGGTCCTCGTCGGAATACTTCCGCAGGATGTCCAGAATATTGAGAATCAGCAGCTTTTTCGGCTGTTTCACAGGCATGAGATCAGCTCCTCTTTTTCCATATTCTATCACGGTGGTTCTAATTATGCAAGATGTCGTGGGACAAAAATAGACCACGGCGCTTCGCTATCTCAGGAACAGAGACGGCCTTTTTCTGCGCTCAACGATTCAACTGCACCCTCCTTTTTGGGAGCGGTCAGTGTCGCAATGTTGCTCCATCCACGCCGCCAACTTTGCTTCTGCGGATTCGTCATTTTCTATGATTCCCCTGCAAATCAGATTCAAATATATTGTCATCCTTTCTGCATAAAGCAGAACACGGTGCAGCCCCTTTTCAGAGACTGCACCGTATCCTACATAAAACTTCGTTATCCGCCCGTGCCGGATTTCCGGCAGGACTTTGTGATGCTTTGGATTAGTCCTTGTACATTTCGGCCAGCTTGAGCAGATGCTCGTAGCGAGCCTTTGCAGCTTCCTCGTTGCGCTCGAACAGAGGCTCTGCGCGCTCCGGGAATTCGCGGGTCAGACGGCTGTAACGGGCTTCGTTCATCAGGAACTCGCGGTAGCCGCCCTTCGGAGCCTTGGAATCCAGCGTGAATTTGCCGGTTTCCTTGGAGGGATCGAAGCGGAACATATTCCAGTAGCCGCAGTCGACAGCCTTCTTCATCTCATCCTGGCAGTGCATCATGCCGCCCTTGATGGAGTGCATTTCGCAGGGAGCATAGCCGATGATGAGGGACGGGCCATGGTAAGCCTCAGCCTCGGAGATGGCCTTGAGGGTCTGTGCGGGGTTCGCACCCATGGCGACCTGAGCCACGTAGATGTAGCCATAGGACATGGCAATCTCGGCGAGGCTCTTCTTCTTGACTTCCTTGCCGGCTGCCGCGAACTGCGCGACCTGACCGATGTTGGAAGCCTTGGAGGCCTGTCCGCCGGTGTTGGAGTAAACCTCGGTATCGAAAACAAAGATGTTGACGTCCTTGTTCTGCGCGAGGACATGGTCCACGCCGCCGAAGCCGATGTCGTATGCCCAGCCGTCGCCGCCGAAGATCCAGATGGACTTCTTGGACAGGTATTCCTTATCCTTGAGGATTTCTGCTGCCAGCGTGCAGGCGTCGCAGGTGCAGCCGGGTTCCAGACCCTCTTCCAGAGCTGCGATGTAAGCCTTGGTTGCTTCCTTGTTGGCCTCGCCGTCTTCGATGGTGTCGAGCCACTTCTGAGCAGCTTCCTTCAGAGGCGCATAAGCCCAGTCGATGGCAAGCAGCTTGTGGGTCTTTTCCGCCAGAGCTTCGCGGATGACCTGCTGTGCGGTGTACATGCCGTAGCCGTGCTCCGCGTTGTCCTCAAACAGGGAGTTGGACCATGCCGGGCCGTGACCCTCTTCGTTGGTGCAGTAGGGAGAGGTTGCGCCGGGGCCGCCCCAGATGGAGGAGCAACCGGTGGCGTTGGAGATGTACATACGGTCGCCGAAGAGCTGCGTGACCAGACGTGCATAGCTGGTTTCGGCGCAGCCTGCGCAGGAGCCGGAGAACTCAAGCAGCGGCTTCTTGAACTGGCTGCCCTTGACGGTCAGATCCTCGACATCGTGCTTCGGAGCGACCTTGGAAACCATGTAGTTGAACACATCCTGCTGAGCAAGCTGGCTCTCCTGCGGGACCATGGTGATGGCCTTGGTCGGGCAGACGCCGACGCAGACGCCGCAGCCCATGCAGTCCAGCGGGGAAACGGCCATGGTGAACTGGTAGACACCCTTACCCTTGCCGGCCTTGACGGGACGGAGCGCCGTGCCCTCGGGAGCAGCAGCAGCCTCGGCCTCGGTGAGCATGAAGGGACGGATGGTGGCGTGCGGGCAGACAAAGGCGCAGTTGTTGCACTGGATGCACTTGTCAGCGTCCCACTCGGGAACGGTGACGGCAACGCCGCGCTTCTCATAAGCGGAAGCGCCCAGCTCAAACTGGCCGTCCACATGATCGACGAAGGTGGAGACAGGCAGGCTGTCGCCGTCCATCTTGTCGATGGGGAAGAGAATCTCCTTGACCATCTTCACGAGTTCCGGCTTACCCTCGAGATTGTGCTCAACGACAGCGTCCTCTGCGGTGGCCCAGGAAGCGGGAACGTCGACCTTGACGTAGGCGGTGGCGCCGGCGTCGATGGCGTTCCAGTTCTTCTCGACAACGTCCATGCCCTTCTTGGCATAGGAATGCTCGGCAGCGTCCTTCATGTACTTGATGGCGTCTGCTTCCGGCATGACCTTGGCCAGGGAGAAGAAGGCGGACTGAAGGATGGTGTTGGTGCGCTTGCCCATGCCGACCTTGATGGCCAGGTCAATGGCGTTGATGGTGTAGAGCTGAATGTTGTTCTTCGCGATGTAGCGCTTCGCGTCTGCATGGAGGTGATGCTCCAGCTCGGCCATATCCCACTGGCAGTTGATCAGGAACACGCCGCCGGGCTTGACGTCATTGACAATCTTGAAGCCCTTGGTGATGTAGGACGGGTTGTGGCAGGCGACGAAGTCGGCCTTGTTGATGTAGTACGGGCTCTTGATGGGCTTGTCGCCGAAGCGCAGGTGGCTGATGGTTACGCCGCCGGTCTTCTTGGAGTCGTACTGGAAGTAGGCCTGAACGTACTTATCGGTGTGGTCGCCGATGATCTTGATGGAGTTCTTGTTTGCGCCGACGGTGCCGTCGCCGCCCAGACCCCAGAACTTGCACTCGATGGTGCCTTCCGCCGCGGTGTTGGGCGAGGGCTTCTCCTCGAGGGACAGATGCGTGACATCGTCATGGATGCCGAGGGTGAACTGACGCTTCGGCTCGTCCTTAGCCAGCTCCTCAAAGACGGCGAAGACGGATGCGGGAGGCGTATCCTTGGAACCGAGGCCGTAGCGACCGCCGATGACGGGGATCATGCGGCCGGCGTTTGCCAGAGCGGTGACAACATCCAGATACAGCGGCTCGCCCAGAGCGCCGGGCTCCTTGGTGCGGTCGAGAACGGCGATCTTCTTGCAGGTGGCCGGAATGGCCTCAAGCAGACGGTCAGCCTTGAACGGACGGTACAGACGAACCTTGATCAGGCCAACCTTTTCGCCATGGGCGTTCATGTAGTCGATGACTTCCTCTGCCACGTCGCAGATGGAGCCCATCGCGATGATGACGCGGTCAGCATCGGGAGCGCCGTAGTAGTTGAAGAGCTTGTAGTCGGTGCCGAGCTTGGCGTTGATCTTGCCCATGTACTCTTCGACGATCTCAGGCAGAGCGTCGTAGTACTTGTTGCAGGCCTCACGGTGCTGGAAGAAGGTGTCGCCGTTTTCGTGAGAGCCGCGCATTGCGGGACGCTCGGGGTTCAGGCAGTGCTTACGGAACGCATCAACGGCGTCCAGATCGCACATTTCCTTCAGGTCATCGTAATCCCAGATGGCGACCTTCTGGATCTCGTGGGAGGTACGGAAGCCGTCGAAGAAGTTGATGAAGGGAACGCGGCCCTTGATCGCGGCCAGATGCGCCACGGGGGACAGATCCATGACCTCCTGCACATTGCCTTCGGCCAGCATGGCAAAGCCGGTCTGACGGCAGGCGTAGACGTCGGAGTGGTCGCCGAAGATGTTCAGCGCCTGCGTCGCGACGGTACGTGCAGAGACGTGGAAGACGGCGGGGAGCAGCTCGCCCGCGATTTTGTACATATTCGGGATCATCAGAAGAAGACCCTGAGAAGCGGTGTAGGTGGTGGTCAGAGCGCCGGCGGCCAGAGAGCCGTGAACGGTGCCTGCTGCGCCCGCCTCGGACTGCATCTCAACAACCTTGACGCGGTTGCCGAAAATGTTCAGCCGGCCCTGTGCGGACCACTGGTCAACATAGTCAGCCATGGGGCTGGACGGAGTGATGGGGTAGATGCCCGCAACTTCCGTGAAGGCGTAGCTGACATGAGCGGCAGCGGTATTGCCGTCCATTGTTTTGAGTTTTCTTGTCAAAATGAATACCTCCTGAAAGTATTTATTTTCATACAAATTCATTTTAACACCTTTTCTTCGATTTGTAAATCAGAAAAACGTACCGCCGGGGATAAAATGTGGAAAACGGAGAGAAACTGCCGCATTGTGCTCCGCCCCGGATGAGAAAGCAAAGAGGGGAGAAGCCAATCACGCTTTTTCCCGCGCAGGCACGGGCTTTTTCGGCAAAAACGCAGAAAAGGATTTGTAATTTTGCACCCGATGCGGTATGATGGTAAAAGAAAACACCGCGATAGAGGAAAGTGGGGGGATGACAGTGATCAGTCGCGTGGACTCGCTTGGCCTGAGCGGAATCAGCGGCTATCCCGTTTCCGTAGAGTGCTTTATCACCAATGGCCTGCCGGCCTTTGAAATCGTCGGTCTGCCGGATGCGGCGGTCAAGGAGGCGCGCGAGCGCGTCCGTGCGGCAATTAAGAACAGCGGCTTCAAGTTTCCGGTCAGCCGCATCACGCTGAATCTGGCGCCTGCCGATACCCGCAAGAGCGGCACGGTCTATGACCTGCCCATTCTGCTGGGAATCCTGGCAGCTACGGAGCTGTGCCGGCTTCCAAGGGAGCCGAGCGCCTTCCTGGGCGAATTGAGCCTGGAGGGAAAGCTCCGGCCCGTCAACGGCGTGCTGCCCATGGCCATTGCCGCGAAGCAGGCAGGCTTTTGCACGCTCTATGTTCCGGCGGAGAATGCCAGAGAGGCAACACTCGCCGGCGGACTGCGGGTCATCCCGGTGACGGATGTGCGGCAGCTTGCGGCGCATCTGAACGGCGGCGAGCCCATCGCGCCGGAGCCCGCATGGGAGCCGGAGAAAGAGACGGAGGAACTGCCGGACTTCCGGGATGTCAAGGGACAGGAGAACGTCAAGCGTGCGCTGGAGATCGCCGCAGCGGGCGCACACAATGTGCTTCTGGTGGGGCCTCCCGGTTCCGGAAAGAGCATGCTGACGCGCAGGCTGCCGTCCATCCTGCCGGATATGACCCGCGAGGAGGCGCTGGAGGTTACGCAGATCCATTCCGTTATGGGGCTTCTGTCCAAGCAGAACCCTCTGGTGCGCAGGCGCCCCTTCCGCAGTCCGCATCACACGATCTCCTCCGCCGGGCTGACGGGCGGAGGCACCGTGCCGCGTCCGGGGGAGATCTCGCTCGCGCACGAAGGCGTGCTGTTTCTCGATGAGCTGCCGGAATTTCGCAAGGAGACGTTGGAGGTCATGCGCCAGCCGCTGGAGGACGGTGTGGTGACCATCTCGCGCGCGTCAGGCGCGGCGAGCTTTCCCTGCCGCTTTCAGCTTGTGTGCGCGATGAATCCCTGCCGCTGCGGCTGGTACGGCGACCCGTCCGGCCGCTGCACCTGCACGCCGCAGTCCGTCCGCAATTATCTTTCGCGTATCTCCGGACCGCTGCTTGACCGCATCGACATCATCGTTGAGGTTCCCGCTCTGAACTTCGACGACCTTCGCAGCCATGCCGAGCCGGAGCCCTCCGATGCGATCAAGGCGCGGGTGGAGGCTGCAAGGAGCCGTCAGCGTGAGCGCTTTGCCGGAGTCTCCTGCCTCTGCAACGCAAATATGCAGCCGGCCGAGCTGCGCGAATTCTGCGAGCTGGACGAGCCCTGCGCGGAGCTGATGCGGCAGGCCTTCGACGCGCTCGGCCTCACGGCCCGCAGCTACGACCGTATCCGCAAGGTCGCGCGCACGATCGCCGACCTCGACGGCAGCGAGAAGATCCGGCCGCAGCATATCGCCGAGGCTATCCAATATCGAACCTATCAATTTACACAGAACTGAGGAACCTGCAATGAATGAAATGTTTTTACTGAAACTGGGCGAGATCGTCCTCAAGGGAGGCAACCGCTTTCAGTTTGAAAACCGCCTGAAGACAAACATCCGCCGCCGGATGCGACCCTACGGAGAATTCCGCGTGTACATCGTGCAGTCCACGGTCTATATTGAGCCGGAGGACGACGCCTGCGATCTGGAGGGCGCATGGGAGGCCTGCCACTATATCTTCGGCGTCGTGAGCCTGTGCCGCTGCCGTCCCTGCGAAAAGGATCTGGACGATATTTTCCGTGCGGCGATGGAATATCTGGGTGACGACCTGCGCTGCGCATCGTCCTTCAAGGTTGAATCCAAACGCTCGGATAAGCGCTTCCCCATGACCTCCATTGCTATTTCCCAGGAGATCGGCGGACGCATCGCCGAGGCTGTGCCCACGCTGACGGTAGACGTGCGCCATCCGGAATATACGGTCTACATCGAGGTGCGCGACCATGCGGCCTACGTTCACGGCCCGGCGGAGCCGGGTGCGGGCGGTCTGCCCACGGGCGTGGGGGGCCGGGCAATGGTGCTGCTCTCCGGCGGGATCGACTCTCCCGTTGCGGGATATATGATCGCCAAGCGCGGTGTAGAGCTGGAGTGTGTCCACTTTTTCTCCTATCCCTATACCAGCGAGCTTGCCAAGGACAAGGTGCTTGAGCTTGCACGGCTGATGACCCGTTATTGCGGCAAGATGACCGTCAATATCGTCGGCTTCACGGAGATCCAGGAGGCTATCCGCGACAACTGTCCGGAGGAATTCTTCACACTGATTATGCGCCGGTTCATGATGATGATCTCCGAACGCATCGCACGCGACCACGGCTGCGGCTGCCTCGTCACCGGCGAAAACCTGGGGCAGGTTGCCTCGCAGACCATGGAGGCCATGGCGGTAACGGGTGCGTGTGTGGACCTGCCCATCTTCCAGCCGCTCATCGGCATGGACAAGGAAGAAATCGTCACCGTCGCGAGAAAGATCGGCACAATGGAAACCTCCATCCTGCCGTATGAAGACTGCTGCACGGTCTTTACCCCGCGCCATCCCAAGACAAAGCCGACCAAGGCGCAGGTCGATCATGCATGCGCTGCGCTGGACTTTGACGGGCTGATTACCCGCGCACTGGAAAATACGGAAATGGTCAGGGTGCGCTATGAATGAGGCGGCATGCGCGATTGCCTGCCTGAAGGAAAAGAAGCTGACGCTTGCCACGGCAGAGAGCTGCACGGGCGGTCTGCTCGGCAAGCTCCTGACAGACGTTGCGGGCAGCTCGGCAGTCTATCTGGGCGGCGTGATCTCCTATGCCTATGCGGTCAAGGAGGCGCTGCTGGGGGTGGAGGCGGCGCTGCTGGAAGAAAAGGGCGCGGTCTGCGCCGAGGTCGCGCGGCAGATGGCCTGCGGTGTGCGCGAGTGCCTGCACGCGGATGCGGCGCTCGCAACGACCGGCAACGCCGGACCGGGCACGGATGAGAAGAATCACCGGGTCGGGGAGATCTTTGTCGCCTGTGCGACGGCAAAAGGCTGCACTGTCCGGCGGCTGGAGCTTTCCGGAAGCCGGGAGGAGAACCGGCAGGCGGCCTGTACTGCTGCGCTGGCACTGCTGGAGGAGCAGTTGACCCACTGATAGATAATAAAAATAGCTTCCTGATGAGAACATCGGGAAGCTATTTTGGTGTATGGCTTTATTCGCCGGAACCGGCGGTGCCGGTGGGATCATAGCGGACAATGATGCCCTGATCCGTGAGCGCCTTGACACTCGTGACTTTGCTGCCGAAGGCGTTGACCTGCACAAGTGCGGGACAGGAGCGCAGACATTCGATATCCGACACGGACGTGTAGTCCACATCCACATAGTTCAGCTCCTGCAAACCCGCAAGGCTGGAAATGTTGGAAAGCTCTGCGTTATAGGATGCGTAGAACTGCTGCAAGCTGGACGCGCCGGAAAGGTCGGGGATGGCTGCGACGGCATTGTGACTGAAATCCAGCCGGGTCAGCTTGGACAGATTCTTCACCGTGTCCACGCTTGTGAGCTGATTGTTGGAAAGGTCGAGCCGCTCCAGCGAGATACAGCCGGCAAGGCCGGAGGCATCCGTCAGTGCGTTGCCGCCTGCGTTCAGCTCCGTGAGCGAGCCGAGTGGCGCAAGGGGTGCGATGCTGGAAACGGAGTTGCCGGAGATATCAAGAATGCGAAGCTGCTTGCAGCCGGAAAGCGGGTCGAGTGCGGTCAGATTATTCTCGGCAAGATAGAGCTCCTGAAGCCCGGTCAGCTTGCCGAGGGCTTCAAGCGAGGTGACGGCATTGCGCGTAAGGTTGGCACGGGTCAGACCGGAGAAGGAGGCCAGCGCACTGATGTCGGAGATGCTGTTATCCGAAAGGTCGAGTACCGTAACGGTAGAAGCCTGCGCCAGCGGAAGGATGTTGGAAAGGCCGCAGCCGGAGAGGTTCAGCGTGCCGAGCTTCGGAAGCGCGCCGATGTAGCCGAGTGTCTCGGCAGAGACCAGAGAGCCGGACAGATCAAGCGTCTCCAGCTCGGTCAGCAGCGGGAGGAAGGAGTAGTCGTCGGCAGTTCCGCCATGGATGGTAAGGGATTTGAGCTGAACAAAGTGACGCAGGTCGGCATAGGCCGCAGCGCCCTCCGGAACCGTCAGCTCCGTGATGGTCCACAAGTCACTGGTCTGGAGCGTTGCGCGCGCCGGGATGCCCAGAAGCTCGTGAACGTAGGCCTCCAGCGTGCTGTCCTCGAAGGTGACGTCCTCCACCACACCGACGACCCGGTAATCCGCCTCGGTCAGCGGGCTGACCAGACCGTTTTCTCCGACGGCGATGGCGGAAATATGGCTCTCGCCGGCCGGCAGGACGATCGGTTCATGATAGGGTTCGGAGGAAAGCGTCGGATACTGCTGCCCGACAGAAACGTAGAGCGTGCCTTCTCCGTGTGTGACAGTCACGGAGATGTACTCTGAGAACTGCCCGCCGTCCGGTGACAGCGCCGGCGCAGCGGGACGGATGGCATCCAGCTCCGCGCGTATGGCAGCGTCGCTGATGATATCGAGCATCTGCTGCGCATCGAGCAGCTTGTCCTGCGCGACATAGGTGGCAGACAGCTTGCGGTACAGCTCTGCGCTGGGGGCAATGCGAAGCGCGGTGACCAGCGCGCGTTCCGCTCTGGTGTAGCTTCCGTCCGCGACGCAGGCATCAGCCAGTGCAATGACATATTCTACATTGTCCGGGTCAAGTTCCACGGCGGTGGTATAACGGCTGACGGCGCGGCCGTAGTTCCCGGCCTTCATCGCGCGAGCGCCGAGAGAAGCAAAGTTTTCCGGCGTCCAGAAAAAATAATACAGCCCGAACAGCAGCGCCGCAAAGAGCACCAGCGCGAGCAGAATAATCAGAAATCTCTTCATTGACAAATTCCGTCCTTGTTTTTTCAGATACAAAATAATTATAATTCTTTCACGGTCATAAGTCAACGGAAAATGCACCCGTCGGGAATGAGATGCAGAAGAAGGGGGAACTTGTTGGCTTCCTCCAAAATTCCTACATGGTTTTTATAAAATTCGGCTGACTTCCCGGTTG
>CABSBF010000022.1 GCA_902475855.1 uncultured Eubacteriales bacterium | reverse complement strand
GAATATGATCAAACAAATCTGTTCTATATTTCTCTGGGCTTTAAGGAGCTTGAAGTATTCCCTACGTTATGGGATGAGTGGAACCCTTGCCAGATTTATGTGATGGCACTGTAACAACTTCCAGTTTATGGAGGAGATTATGAAAAACACAAACCAACTGATTGGTTGTTGCGGACTGGACTGCGAAACCTGTGACGCCAGAATCGCAACGATTACAAACGACAACACTCTGCGTGAGAAAACTGCTGCATTGTGGACAAAGCTCAACGGGGTAACGATCCTACCTGAAATGATTAACTGCACCGGCTGCCGCATAGAGGGCGCAAAAACGCCCTTCTGCGACAAGCTCTGCCCCATACATAATTGCGTCCGGGAAAAGGAACTGGATACCTGCGCCGCCTGCGCGCAGATGGACGGATGTCTGACGCTGGGGCAAATCGCCGGAAACAGTCCGTTCGTTTTGGAAAACCTGAAGCAGTTGAAGCAGAATAATGCCCTCACGATGACAGTAAACGATGCCGAATACACCGTAATCAAGCTCCTTGGGAAAGGAAAAGGCGGCTATTCCTATCTTGTGACGGACGGAACGACGCAGTATGTCCTGAAACAGATTCACCACGAGCCTTGCGAATACTACACCTTCGGTGACAAGCTGCGCTCAGAACTGCGCGACTATGAAACGCTGCTCAAGATCGGTATTCCCATACCCCGGATTCTGGCGGTGGATACCACGCAGGAGCGCATTTTGAAGGAGTACATCGCCGGTGCAACGGTGGCAGAGCTTCTCAAAACAGGACGGATGGAACCCGACTGGCTTGCGCAGGTGCAGGCCATGTGCAGCCTGCTATACCCGGCTGGACTGAACATCGACTACTACCAAAAGCGTCGTCTTTGCCATCCTGTTCCGGCCGGAGGTCACGTCGGTGCCGCTGTATATCCTGATGGTCAAGGCGCATATCATCGACAACTATTGGGCGCTGATCCTTCCGGCCATGTCCGGCTCCTTTGGTGTGTTCCTTCTGCAGCAGTTCCTGGACAATGTGCCAAACGAGATGATCGAGGCGGCGCGTATTGACGGAGCAAGCGAGTTCGTGATCTACAGAAAACTCATCATGCCCATGCTCAAGCCTGCATGGATGACCGTCGTGATCTTCACGTTTATCTCCATCTGGAATACCACAGCCGCACAGTTTATCTACAGTGAGGACATGAAAATGCTGCCTGCAATGCTTTCCTCCCTGAGCACGGCGGGCGTTACCAGAACCGGCGTAGCTGCTGCGGTGGGCGTCCTGATGATGTTCCCGTCCGTTGTCATCTTCCTGCTGAGCCAGAACTCCATCGTTGAAACCATGGCACACTCGGGCTTGAAGGGGTAATGAATGTGAAAAAAAGAACGATTTCCATCTTGCTTCTGAGCCTGTTTCTGCTCCTTGTGCTTCTTACGCCGGCACTTGCCGCAGACGGAAGCACGAAGACCTATGTTTACAACGAGTACGGCGAGGATGTGAACGCGCCCAGCGCGTATCTCTGCACACGTGTACTGCGCGGCCGGGATCTCGGACTGGGAGATTTCTCCAAAATCGCAGATCTGTATGTCAACGGCAATGTCTATATTTCCGATACCGGCAACAATCGCATCGTTGTGCTTGATCCACAGTACGAGCTTGTGCGCGTGATCAGTGAAGTAAAGGAGAACGACGCGGTGACGGCACTGAGCAGTCCCTCCTCCGTGTTTTTAGCAGGCGGCCTGCTGTATATCTGCGATACCGGCAACAGTCGTGTGATTGCGGTCGATGCCGACGATCGGGTGGTCAAGACATTTTATAAGCCGGATTCCGACCTTCTGACGGAGGATTTTGCCTTCAAGCCCTCCAAGGTGGTCGTCAACAGCGCCGGATCTGTGTATATCGCGGCCAGCGGCGTATATCAGGGCCTTCTACACTACGAGGCAGACGGTGGCTTCATCGAGTTCTTTGGGGCGAATAAGGTTGAGGTCACGGCAGCGGTTCTGCTCAAAAGCATGTGGATGAATATCTTCTCCGATGAGCAGCGCGAATCGCTGATTCGGACCGTGCCGACAGAGTATGCGGGAATTTTTATTGATTCCGAGGATATGATCTACACCACAACGATCACTGCGTCGACCTCTCAGGTCAAGCGTCTGAACGCCTCCGGCGAAAATATCCTCATGTACCCCGGCTCCTCCACGAGCTTTTTGCAGAGGGGGTATGACCGTAACAACTTCGGCGACCAGAAAACTGAGTCTGTCAAGGGCGGCCTGCGGCGCAGCCAGATCATGGATGTGGTCGTAGATGAGGATAATGTGATCGCCGTACTGGATTCTCAGCGCGGACGCGTGTTGCTTTTTGACGGCGAGCAGAATACGCTTGGCATTTTCGGCGGCAGCGGTACGCAGGACGGCTATTTTACCGCCGTTTCCGCGCTGAGCAAAAACGGTGAGGAATACCTTGTGGCAGACGGTATGCGCAACTCCGTCACGGTCTTTGCGCCGACGGACTATATGCAGAATATTCGCCGTGCGCTTCGCGCCTATGAACAGGGAGAGTATTCCGAAAGCCGCGCCTATTGGGAAAGTGTTCTGGAAAGCAATGCGGGCCTTTCGGTTGCGGCCAAGGGCATCGGACGGTCGCTGCTGCTGGAGGGAAACTTCTACGATGCAATGCACTATCTGAAAATGGGTGACGACCGCTATTATTATTCCATGGCGCTGACGCGCTATCGCCGCCAGTTCCTGCGCGAGAACAGTCTGTGGCTGGTTCCCTGTGTGATTCTGGTGGTGACCGCGATGTGCATCGGGCTGCGCAAGCTGTATGTCGCGATTCTGAGATCTGGAAAGGGGAGAGAGAAATGACTAATTTCAGCCGATTCTTCCGCGGCGTTTACATCCGCTTCCGCCAGATCGACTGGGAGAATTATCGCTGGTGCAATCTGGACAAAACGAAGCTTCTGGTGCCTCTCCGCTTTTTCGCGCATCCCATTGAGCTATTCAATGATATCAAATATGAAAAGCGCGGCTCTCTCGGCGTTGCCAACCTTCTATTGGCTCTGTATTTTGTTGAGGAGGTCATCAATTATTTTGCAGTTGCGTATCTTTTCAGCAATAATGAGGTGCAGAGCTTTAGGGTCTGGCCGATCTTACTGCGCACGGTCGTGCTGGTGCTGCTGTGGTGCATTACAAACTGGGCAATGAGCACCCTACAGGACGGAAAGGGAACATTTAAGGAAATCTATCTTGCCACCTGCTATGCGCTCACGCCCATGGTACTCTTTTCCGTGCCGCTGAATCTGATCACGAATCTCATGACGCTTTCGGAGTCCATGTTCTATTCGGCTATTTCGTCCGCGCTGACGTTCTGGTCGCTGATTCTTGTGTTTCTTGGAACCATGGTCGTGCATCAGTTCACGGTGCGCAAAACGATCGGCTCGGTGCTGCTGTCGTTGGGCATGATCGTCATCATTGCGTTTCTGGTGCTGCTGGGCTTCTCCATTTCCCAGCAGATAGTCACGTTTGCAAAGACGATCATCACGGAATTGCTCAGGAGGTGACGGCGGTGCGAAAAAGAATTATGGTGTTGACGCTGCTTGCCTGTACGCTTCTGAGCGCCTGTGCGCCTGCGGCCGTGCCGCAGACGGCGCTTCCTGAACGCCCGCAGACATCGGGCAGCGAGAAGTACACACTTTCCGTCGACCCGGAGACCTGCTATGTTTCCGTGCTGGACAGGGCAGGCAATACGGTGCTTTCCACGAATCCGGAAGACCCGCAGGAGGATGAATTCACACCGGCGGCATCTCTGAACAATCTGCGTTCCCAGCTCGTTGTGAGCTATTACAGTGATCTGAATGTTGATTCCACCATTGGCAGCTATCTTTCCAGTGTGAAGAGGAAAACCTTCACCATTACCTGGCTGGATGATGCTCGGGTGCGCATCGACTACGATTTTTCCCGCAAGGACGAGCAGTTCATCATTCCGGTCGAGTACCGGTTGGAGGACGACTGCTTCCAGGTTCGTGTGCTGACGGACGAGATCAGCGAATATGGCACCAAACGCATCAACCGCATTTCTGTGACGCCCTATCTTCTGCGCGGCGACGCACAGGACAGCGGGTATCTGCTTCTTCCGGACGGCTCCGGCGCGACGGTGGACTTTTCCTATCCCAATCCCGATGCCGCGGCATATACCGCCCAGATCTACGGGCGTAATCCCGCAGAGGCTTTGTATTATGAGGAGGGAAATCCGAAATCCGCGATGCTTGCCGTTTTCGGTGCGGATTACCGGGATCACGGCGTTCTGGCGCGCGTGGACGGTAATGCCGCAGCGGGCTGGATCAACGCCCGCGCGACGGGCAGCGCGTGCAGATGGGCCTACGCCTATGCGAGCTTTGACTACCGCGTTTTCGACACTGTGACCATCACCGGCAGCGACTGGCAGTATAAGGAATATGTCGCTGCATCGGAGCTGGTTGAAACGGAAGATTTTTCCGTCTCGTATTACATTATCGAGCAAGGCGGACTCAACGCGCTGGCTGAAAAATGCCGCGCCACCGCCGGCGACCTCCCACAGGCACCTGAAAAAGCACTCAGTGCGACGATTTACGCCTACGGAGCGACCACGCAGCGTGCGGCGGTAGTGGGAATTCCCTACACGAAAACCGTGGTGGCAACGGACTTTTCGGACATTTCTGAAATGCTCGGCCGCCTGAATGCGCAGGACGGCTCGGTCGCGGTTCTGCTGCGCGATTTTGACAAGGCCGCATTGAAGGGAAGCTATCCCGGCAGGGCCAAGTGGAGCGGCGACTGCGGCGGAGCGTCCGGCTTTGCAGCGCTGCGGGAAACCTATCCGGAGGCTTCCGGCTATTGCATCGAAGATTTGCTTTATGAGCCGGATTCGTCCTTCCTCTGGGCAAAACAGGGACGCTTTGCAAAAATGGTCAGCCGCGAGAGCCTGGTACGTTATACCTATTCTCCCGTAACCTACGCCTACACTGCGAGCGATCTCTATGGGATGAGCCTGTCTCGCCTGATCTCCCGCGCGAGCAAGGCGCTGGACAAGGCGGACTGCGGCGTGGCGATGAGCTATCTGGGCAGCGAGCTCTATGGGGATTACGCCGGCTCCGATGGCACAACACGCAGCACATACCTTCGTGCGATCGAGGCGCTGCTGGAGAAAAAGGGATGCGGAAATGCCGTCGAGGGCGGGAACGAATACGCAATCGGCCGGGCTGACCTTAACTACAACATCCCTGTAACCTCCTCCGGCTATGCAATGCAGACGCAGCCTGTGCCCTTTTTACAGATGGTCTATCACGGAAATGTCCTGCTGGTTTCCACAGCGCTGAATCTGACGGAGGATCCGCAGAAGGAGCTTCTGAGCTGTATCGCGAGCGGAACCGTGCCCTGCTTTGCCGTGACGGCGATGGAAAATGAAAACTTGCGCCGCAGTGAGTATAAAAACCTGTTCGGAACCTGCTTTTCCGCGCAGGAGAAAATGATCACGGAGCTTCTTGAGCGAACAAGGGACTACTATCAGGCGATTTATGATCAGCATATCACCGATTACGAGTACGTTAACGGCGTCAGCGTGACGACCTTTGAAGACGGCGTTCGCGTGATCGTGAATTTCAACCGTCAGGCGGCCGAATATGAAGGCCGGCAGATTGCAGCAATGGATTTTGAAATCATCCGTTAATACTGGAGGAAACAGCATGAGTACTGCGAAAATCGACACGCGCAACGGAACGCCGGCGCTTGAGATCAACGGCGAAACCTTCTCACTGATGGCTATGACCACGCGCATCAAGGACGAGGAATACCTCCGTGGTCTGCGCAAGGCAGGCGTCCGCATTTTCTTCGTTTTTGCCAATACCGACTGGCTGCGCCCCGGCAAATCGCTGGAAGAATCGCAGGACTGGAGAGAGTGGGGCGGCTTTGCCTCCTTCCAATCCGAGGCTGAACGCCTGCTGCGGGTCGTCCCGGATGCATATATCATCGTGCGTATCGGGATGCACCCGCCCGTGAGCTGGATGGAGAGCCATCCGGATGATCTGCTACGCTACTCCGATGGCAAAACGATGCCCTGTGTCATCAATTCCGAGGTGCATTACGATCGTGTCCCGGGCTGCTATTCTCTATGCTCCGAAGCGTGGCGCAAGGACGGCGGAGAAGCCCTGATGCACTTCTGCGATCAGGTGGAGCACAGTCCCATCGCAGACCGTGTTATCGGCTATTTTCTCGGCGCGGGCGGCACATCCGAATGGTATTATGTAAACCAAATTACGGAGGCCGGCATGAACAAGTATGCCGATGTTTCACCGGCCTTCCGCAGGGAATACGGCCGCATCCTGCGTGAGCGGTATGGTACCGAGGAGAAGCTGCGTGCCGCATGGAAAAAGGACGACGCGACCTTTGAGAATCCCGGCATCCCCGACCTGCACGAGCGCGAATATGTGGACATCGACAAGCTCATCATCCATTCGCTCGTGACCTTTGAATGTGCCGACCGTATCGATTACGGCGTTCACTACAATAATCAGGAGCCGACGCGCAAGGGTGTCTTCCTGAACGTCAACGGCTACCGCCATGTTTATGATTTCTTCAATGCGTGGCACGAGGGAACGGCCAATACCATGATTCACTTTGCCCGTCTTCTGAAGCAGCGCGATCCCGACACGCTTGTCGGCTCGTTCTACGGATCTCTCGGCTGCACGGATTATTACGGCTCCAGCACGACGACAGGAACGCGCAAGATTCTCGATTCCGGTGTGGTGGACTTTTTGGCCGCGCCCGGCGTTTATAACAATCGCTGGCCGGGCGGATATGTCGCGCAGCGCGAGGTGCAGGATTCTTTTACACTGCGCAAGATGCTGTTCCTGTCCGAGGAGGACAGCCGCACGCATCTGGACTGCGATTTCTACCGCGATGCCAACAATTTCTTCACCATTCAGGACACGCTCAACACGCTCAAGCGCGATTTTGCCCGTAATCTCTGCGAAAATACCTTTGCGTGGTGGTTTGACCAGCATCAAAACGGCGGCCGCTACAAGCACGAGAATATCTACAAAATGATGGCCGTGCAGCAGCGCGTCGCACTTGAGGCCGCCAAGCACGGCAAGCCCAAGGCAAACGAGATTGCTATTATTTATGACGAGGAGAGCATCCATCTGGTCTCCAAGGGCGTCAACCGTACCATGCTCGATTTTTACCGCACGTCGGATCTGGGCCGTATCGGCGCGCCTGTGGATTATTATTTCCATGACGATCTCACAAATGAGAATATGCCTGATTATAAGCTCTATCTGATGCTCAACACCTTCTGCCTGACGGATGCCGAGCGCGAGGCCATTCGCAAAAAGGCCGCAAAAAACCACGCAACGGTCGTCTGGCTCTATGCGCCGGGCTTTGTGAATTTCGACCGGGAAACGCCTATGGACACGGCGAACATCTCCGAACTGACCGGCATGCGGGTTAACTGCATCAACGAAACCCATTCGGTCAAATTCCGCATCACGGATCCGAAGCATCCTGCGCTGCGTTACGCCGTGCCGGATCGCTTTTATGGCTGGATCGACCGCGAGGTATGCAGTACCATCTGGGTTGGCTCCGTGCTGGACGTGCCCTTCCTGAATCCCTGCTTTACCATCGAGGAGGGCGAGGGCGTCACGGTGCTTGGCCGCTACTGCATCGACGGCAAGCCGGCGCTCGCGATGAAGGACACCGGCGATTTTGTCAGCATCTACTGCACGACGCAGATCCTGCGTGCAGAGCTTCTGACCTCGCTTGCCGAGTATGCAGGCTGCCATATTTACGGCTATGAGGACGACTGCATCTATGCAAACGAGAATTTCGTGAACATCCACGCCGAGAATACCGGCAGGCATGTCCTGCATTTCAGACACAAGTGCAGCCCCTACGAGATTTATGAGGGCAAGTATTACGGCAAGGACATCGACACGCTTGCGCTGGAGCTGTACCGCGGACAGACCCTGACCTTCTCCGTCAACGACCGGCTCAGCGAAAGCCTGAGCAAATAAAAGAAAGGACGCTTTGCGATGATCGTCTACAACGCCCCGTTTTTCTTTCTCGAAACTACCGGAACCAGCTATATCATGCGTCTGACGGACGAAGGCCTGCTTCAGCACGTTTACTACGGAAAGAAGGTTCCGCATGACGACTTTTCTTATTATAATATCCACCACCGATGGGCGTTCGATCCCGTGATTCCGACAAAGGACGACTGTGTCAGCGCAAATGCGCTGCCACAGGAATATCCGACCTTTGGCCGCGGCGATCTGCGTCAGCCTGCGCTCGTGATCGAGGACAAAAAGGGAAGACGCATCAATTACCTGACTTATCTGCGTCACGAGCTGCGCGAGGGACGCGAGCTTCTGCCCGGCCTTCCGTGTCTGAACAAGAACTTGCAGGAGGTGCAGACGCTCGTTATCACGCTGCAAGACGAGATCACGTGCGCCGAGGTGGCACTGCACTATGTTGTTTTTTCGCAGGAGGACGTCATTTCACGATATACCGTGGTCAAAAATCCCACCGATGCGCCGATGATTCTGCACAAGGCGGATAGCCTCTCTGTCGATTTTGAACGTGGGAATTTTGATTTTATCTCGCTCGAGGGTGCGTGGGCACGTGAGCGTTATCCAGCCCGCCGCCGCATCTGTCAGGGCACGACCAGCATCGAAAGCCGCCGCGGCTCGTCGAGTGCAATGCTCAACCCCTTTGCGGCGCTGGCCGATCCGGTGACGACCGAAACGAGCGGCGAGGTCTACGGCGCTGCTTTCGTTTACAGCTCGGACTTCCGCATTCTGGCCGAGGGCAACCAGATGGAAAACACGCGCTTTCAGGTCGGCCTCAATCCGGAGACCTTTTCGTGGAAGCTCGAGCCAAACGGGAGCTTCACCACTCCGGAGGCCTTGCTTACCTATTCTTCCGAGGGCCTCGGGCGAATGTCGCGCAATTTCCACCGTGTCAGCCGCAGTCATCTTGGGAAATCTGCACAGAAGGATTTGCAGCATCCCATTGTTGTCAACAACTGGGAAGCAACTTATTTTGATGTTACCGAGGAAAAACTCGAAAGGCTGATTCAAAGCAGCAGCGGCCTTGGCGTTGATACGTTTGTTCTGGACGACGGCTGGTTTGGCCACCGTGATTTTGACGACAGCTCGCTCGGAGACTGGTACGTTTTTGCCGAGAAATTCCCGCACGGCCTACAGCATATTGCGGATCTTTGCCGCTCACACGGAATGAACTTCGGCATCTGGTTTGAGCCGGAAATGATCTCTCCGAACAGCGATCTCTACCGTGCACACCCGGATTGGTGCATTCACTGCGAGGGCTTTGCTCCGCGCCAGACGCGCTGCCAGCTTGTGCTGGATATGAGCCGCCCGGAGGTTGTCGAGAACATCTATACACAGGTCGCAAAGGTTCTTTCAAGCTGCGACATCACCTATGTCAAATGGGATTGCAACCGCAATATTTCCGACAACGGCTCCGAGACGCTTGCGCCCGACCGGCAGCTGGAACACACGCACCGCCAGATGCTGGGCGTTTACGAGCTGATGCGCCGCCTGACCGAGGATTTTCCGCACGTTTTCTTCGAGGGCTGCTCCGGCGGCGGTGGACGCTTCGATTTTGGTATTCTCTATTATATGCCGCAGATATGGACAAGCGACGACTCCGATGCCGTTGAGCGCCTGAAGATCCAGTATGGAACGAGCTTCGCCTATCCGCCTGCGAGTATGGTTGGCCATGTGTCCGCCTGTCCGAATCACCAGACGGCACGCACGTGCTCCTTCGCAACGCGCGGCGAGATCGCCCAGATGTGCAACTACGGCTATGAGCTGGATATCGGCTGCCTTTCCGAAGAGGAACGCCGACAGATCGCACGGCAGACTGCCCATCACAGAATCCTTGCGCCGCTCCTCCGCGACGGCGAATTCTACCGCCTGTCCAGCCCGTTTGCGGGCAACGTTTGCGCGTGGGAGCTGGTTTCGGACGACCGCAGCCGCGCCTATGTGATGGCAGGCAGGCAGATACCTATGGCGAACCCGACTGCGCAGTATCTGCGCCTACAGGGGCTTGATCCCGAGGCGAGATACCATGTCGAGCAGCTTGGACTTACGCTCTTGGGCGCGACCCTGATGAACGCAGGTCTGCCGCTGCGGATGCCCTTTGAGGCATATCCGGTCGTGGCCTTTGATATTGTCCGCACGGAGAAGTGAGCTTATGAAAAAGAAGCATCTGGTCGCACTTGCACTAATCATTCTGCTGCTGCCTGCATTTTCGGCAGGATGTAGGCAGCAGACTGACAATCCCGTCCCGATCGCAGTGACGACGGAGCTGGCGCCGCTCTGCGGGACGCAGGATGACTTTTTGGAGTATAACCCCGATCGTGGTTGGCGCCTTGAGGCATTTATCAATGTAGCCAATACCGTTGGCGACGGCATGAGTGATCAGCCGGAGCCGGAGAAGGCCGTCACCGTTGCCCTTGACCGCTATCACAAATACCGTCCGCAGCTTTGTCAGGTATACTTTTATCTGACAGGCTATAAGAACACGGAGGTCATCGGACAGGAGGGCTTTGAGCGGATGCAGCGAGTCTTTGACGCTGCCAGAGAGCGCGGGATCAAGCTCATCGTCCGCTTTTCCTATGAAAGCGATATGCAGGGAACGGGGGAAGCATCGGACGAGATTATGCTCGCGCATATGAAGCAGCTTCGTCCGCTTCTTGAAGAAAATGTAGAAGTGATCCACAGCGTGGAGGCGGGATTTCTCGGCGCATGGGGCGAGTGGCATTCCTCCAAAATGGAGCACGACGAGCTTGCGCTTCTGAAAGGAATTCTGGATATGGTTCCGGAGCAGCTTTATGTGCAGGTGCGCTATCCTCGTGTGAAGAACGTCCTTGTTTATGCCGAGCCGGAGAATCCAAACCTCAGCCGTATGGGCTACCATGACGATAGCTTCTTTGGCTGGCAGAGCGCCGCCTACAACGACGGTCTTAACCCGTGGGAGGAATTCTGGGAGCAGATGCGCAGGGAATCCGCGTATGCCCCGGAGGGCGGAGAAATGTTCTGGGGCTGCCAGTACGACCTGAATCTCTGGGATCCGACGACAGGTGAGATGGCCATCCGCAAATTCAGCGCCTTTCACCAGAACACATTCAGCCTTTACCACAGCTTTATCGAAGAGCAGTACACCGCATGGGCCACGCCCGGCGAGGGCTATTACAGTATGCTCGACTGGCAGACCGAGCCTGTTACGCAGGAGTGGCTCACAGAGCATAAGGTTGCATTTGATCCCCTCTGGTTTCAGGACAAAAACGGCCAGCCGCTGGAGCACACGGCCTTTGAATTTGTCCACGACCACCTTGGCTATCGACTGCGTGCGCTGAACGTCACGCTGAACGGCAATCTTGCCTGCGGGGAAAACCTGAATGTTACGCTGATATTGAAAAATACGGGCTTTTCCGCTGCGTTCAATCTGAAGAGTGGCTTTGCCGTTTTGGACAAGGACGGAAATGTTGTTTCCGCTGTGGCGGCAGGGGAACCGGCGACATGGCTTTCCGGCAAGTCGGGCAGCAACGAAGCCTTGACGCATACCGTTTCGGCCGCGTTGACGCTTCCGGAGGTTTCAGGGACATATCAGGTTGCTTTCTATCTGAAAAACTCTGCCGGAACCGGTGCGCGCCTTGCCAACGATCTGCAATACATCAATGGTTATACCGTCCTTGAAACGGTTGAGATTCCCTGACAAAGGGCAAAGAGTATGAAAACAATCACTTTTTTAGATGAACAGGGAACCTTTAGACTTGAACAGCCGGAGAATTATTCCTATCTCTATTTTCCGGCTGCCAACGAGCTGGGGCTCAAGAGCGCCCTGACGCCTGATTTCGGCGGCGACTGCAAGCTCAATCAGAACACCTTTTTGCTGGAGCCGGTGAGTGCCGAAAATCTGCATAATAATCGCGGCGTGCGGAACTTCTGGGTCAGAACAGAGAAAATGCTCTGGTCAGCCGTGGGAGCAAGTGCGGGGCAGGAAGCGCAGCGCTTCACGGGCATCCAGGAGAAAACTACGCTCACGGCGGGCTTTCTGTGGCAGTGTGCGCGGCGCAGCAGCGAGGCGCTCGGCCTGACGGCGGAGGTTCTGTGTTTTGTTCCGACCGACTGCAATGTCGAGGTTTTCTCGGTCACGCTGGAAAACACCGGCCGCGCACCAATGCGGATTTCGCCGACGGCGGCGATCCCGATTTACGGCCGCAGCGCAGACAATCTGCGCGACCACCGCCATGTGACAAGCCTCCTGCACCGTATTGAAACGACCGAATACGGCGTTTTGGTCAAGCCCACGCTGTCCTTTGATGAGCGCGGCCACCGCAAAAATGAGGTGACGTATTTTGTCTGCGGCGTCGAGGGGGACGGAACGCGCCCGGCGGGCTATTACCCCACCGAGGAGGCGTTTATTGGGGAAGGCGGCACTCTGACGCATCCACGCGCGCTGCTGGAGGGGGAAAAGCCTGTCGGTGCCGGACGGCACTTTGCAGGAAAGGAAGCCCTCGGCGGCATCGCCTTTGCCGAAAGAACACTTGCACCCGGCGAGCGCGTGAGCTACACTGCCCTTTTGGGCGCGACGGCGGAACCGGAGAAGATTTTGCAGACGGTGGAAGCCTTTGCGACGGAGGAAAAGGTCAGCGAGGCTCTGCACAGAACGCAGCGCTTCTGGAACGAGCGCGTCAATGTGCATTATCACACGGGCGACGCGCGGTTTGATCAATATCTGCGCTGGATCAGCTTCCAGCCGTTTTTAAGAAGAATTTATGGGTGCTCCTTTTTGCCGCATCACGATTATGGCCGCGGCGGCCGCGGCTGGCGTGATCTCTGGCAGGATTGCCTTTCTCTGCTTCTGATGGAGCCGGACGGCGTGCGCCGGATGATCGTGCAGAATTTCGCAGGCGTGCGCATTGACGGCACGAACGCAACCATCATCGGCACAGAGCCGGGTGCGTTTATTGCAGACCGCAACGGCATCTGCCGTGTCTGGATGGATCACGGTGTGTGGCCGTTTCTGACGACAAAGCTCTATATTGACCAGACGGGCGACCTTGACGTGCTGCTCGAGCCCGCGCCCTATTTCAAGGACGGGCAGAATTTCCGAGGTATGGGCAAAGACGGACTGTGGGAGCAGGAGGTTTTGCAGAAAACGGCTTCCGGGGCGGTTTATTCCGGTACGCTGCTTGAACACATTTTGCTGGAGACGCTCTGTGCGGTACGCGAAACCGGTGCGCACGGGCATATCCGCCTGCGCGGTGCGGACTGGAATGATGCACTGGATATGGCAGAAGAACATGGCGAGAGCGTTGCCTTTACCTGCGCCTATGCGGGAAATCTCGATGAGCTTGCCGGACTTCTGCGCGTGCTTGCCAGTCGTGGGCTCCGTGAGGTGGAGCTGCTGGAAGAACTGGGACTTTTATTGGAGGAAGAAAACCGGCTTGCGGACTTCCTTCGCCTCTGTGCGCACAGTGTAAGCGGAAACAAATGCCGCTTTGACACGCTTGCGCTGGCGGCTGCACTTCAGGCGATCGCCGGGCGAATCCGTGCGCATATCCGCAAAACCGAATGGGTTGCAGGTGAAGACGAGGGCTGGTTCAACAGTTATTATGATAATCACAGGAATAAGGTCGAAGGGTATTTCCCCGGCGGCGTGCGCATGATGCTCACGGGCCAGGCCTTTGCCATTATGAGCGGCACGGCCACGCCAGAGCAGACCGCGGCGATCTGCCGTGCGGCGGACCGCTATCTCTATCGCGCAGAAGTCGGAGGCTATCGCCTGAACACTGATTTTCGTGAGGAAAAGTTCGACCTTGGCCGGATGTTCGGCTTTGCTTATGGAGAGAAGGAGAACGGCGCGGTCTTTTCCCACATGACGGTCATGTATGCCAATGCGCTCTACCGGCACGGCTTTGTCCGCGAGGGCTACAAGGCGCTGCAAACCCTCGCCGAAACGGCGATGAATTTTGAAACAAGCCGCATTTATCCAGGTATCCCGGAGTATTTCAACGCCGAGGGGCGCGGCCTTTACCACTACCTCACGGGTGCGGCGAGCTGGTATATGCTCACCTTCATCACGCAGGTGTTCGGCGTGCGCGGTGAGCTGGGGCAGCTCGTCATCGAACCGAAGCTCGTGCGCGAACAGTTTGACTCGTCAGGAAAAGCGTGGATTTCTCTGCGATTTTCCGGGAAAGCCTATGAGATTACCTTGCAGAATCCGGAGCATCTGGACTACGGACGCTATGGGATCGCATCGGCAAGCTGCAACGGAAAAGCATTGCAGCCGGCGGGCGCGCGCGTATGCGTACCTGCACAGGGCGGCGAAGAAAACTACGTTCTGGTGACGCTGGGACAACGGACATGAAAAGAATCACCGGAACCTGGTTTGAATTCACGCACCACAATTCCGCGGAGGGCGTTTATTGGAATCCCGCCTGCCGCGCCTTTACCGAGGCACAGTGGAGGGAAAAGCTGCGCGAGATCGCGGGACTCGGTATGAAATACGTCGTTCTGATGGCGACTAGCCTTGTAGACGAGGACAGGGCGGAGGCATATTTCCCAACTGATATTTATCCTTTCCCGGAGGATTTTCCCTGTCAAGACCCCGTCGGAGTACTCCTCTCCGAGGCCGACGCTCTGCATCTGCGGGTGTTCCTTTCAGTCGGTTATTACGGCCCATGGCGGCGGACGATGGAAAATATGAAGAGCGAGGATGTGACGTGCCGCGCCTTCCGCGCGATGGAGCAGCTTTGCATGCGCTATGCGAGTCATCAGTCCTTTTACGGATGGTATTACCCGGACGAAACCTGCATCGACGGCAGCTTACACCCGGCGTTTTTACACTACTGCAACCGCTACAGCGCCTTTGTCCGCATGCTTGACCCGCACTTCCGCACCCTGATTGCCCCCTATGGCACGAACCTTCTGCACGCGAATGATGCCTATGTGCGGCAGCTAGATGCCCTGGATGTGGATATCATTGCCTATCAGGATGAGGTCGGCGTGAGGAAATCCACCCCGGAGCAGACCGGGGCGTACTATGCCGCGCTTCGCCGCGCACACGACCGCTCCGGCCGCAGTGCGCTGTGGGCGGACATGGAAGTGTTTTCCTTTGAGGGCGAGGTTTACCGCTCTGCGCTGATCCCGGCGGACTTTTCCCGCGTGCAGCGACAGCTTGCGGCAATTTCAGATTATTGCGACGAAATCCTCTGCTATCAGTATCTTGGCCTGATGAACCGTCCGGGCACGGCCGCTTTCTGCGGACACCCGGATTCGGCCACACTTTACCGCGCGTATCAATCCAGCCTGAATTCGGATGAAAAAAGGGGATGAGGATCCTGCCTTACGGAAAATTTATCAAAAACACCGCCGGATACGAGATTAACGACCTGAATCTGCCCTCGGCATGGGAGTACATCTATCAGAACCGGGACTTCCTGCTGAAGGTCGATCAGTTCGGCCCAGTGTATGTGCAGGCAGACCCACCCGGTGACATTCTGCTGCTTCGCCGCGAAAACGGGCAGAGCTTTTCAAGCCGGACGGTCTGGATTACGGAAGAAGGGCAGGAGCCCTTCAATAACTACTTCCGCCCGACGGTCAATGGCCTTGCCTGCGATGCGCAGCCGGAGGCGCTTTCCATTCGTTATCTGCCTGAGACGGCGGTCTATGCCTTTGAGCATAACGGCCTGAAAATCCGCACGGAGTTCACTCTGCCGCCGGAGGGAAAGGAGCTGGCCATGCGCTTCTGTGTGGAAAACACACGCGAAACGCCGGTCAGCCTGCGACTGAATCCCTATTTGATTCCGTATGCCAATTTGGCAATGCTTGCACCGTGGGACAAAAACGAGTGGTATCTGCGCACTGGTTATGCAGATGCCGGCCTTCAGCGGGTATTCTGGACACAGCTACTCAATCCTGACGGCGATGTGACCAAGCGGAGGACGATGGTGTTTCTGACTCCGGCGGAGGCTTTGCAGACCGTCGAGATCAGTCTGGAAAAGCTTATCGGCTGTGGCTCCTTGCAGTGCCCGCAGAACGCGCTGGGTGCGCGGCTGCGTATGGATGCAGCGTGCAGCGCTCATTTTGGCCAGTACACGCAGGAAAATCAAATCTATGGCTGTCCGCCGGTTTATGCCATGCAGTACGAGTGGTACCTTGCACCCGGTGAGACAAAAACGCTTCTCCAGTCACTTTCTCTGCCGCCGCAGGATCGTAACGGCGATATGCCGGAAGAAAAAACAGGGCTTGCCGCGCGCCGCTGGTTTGCGCCGGGCTTTTTTGACGAAAACTGTCGGGCACTGCATATGCGTTACCAGAGAGTTTTCTCACAAAATCACATCCGAACACCGGATGAAGCCTTCAACGACTACATAAATTACTGGATTCCTCTACAAATGGAGTGGATTGCTACGCTTGATCGCGGCTGGCCAAGCGGGATGCGCGGTACCCGCGACAGCGCGAACGACTACATGGCACTGCTGACGCTGCATCCGCAGGCCTGCCGGGAGATGCTGCGGCAGCTTTTCTCCTGCCAGCGGCATGATGGCTGGTTTTTGCGTCAATATTCTACAAGGGGCCGACTTGGCAGGCACGATGAGCGGCCGTATGTTGATGGCGGCGTGTTTGTACTGGAATTTCTCTATCGTTATCTGGCCTTCACTGGCGACTACGAGCTACTGGAGCAGTGGTTGCCGTGGCTGGATGATAATAAAGAATCCACACTTGCAGAACACATGGTTTGTGCGATAGAATACTATTTAGCACCAGAGAATATTGGAGAGCACGGCCTGTGCAAGATCTACGGCGGCGACTGGAACGACGCGGTGAACATGGCCGGCCTGCGTGGGCGAGGGGAATCGGTCACTGTGAGCTGTCAGGCGATCATGGCCCTGCGGGACGTGGCGGAAATTTTGCAGCAGGTCGGGAAATTTCCGCAGAAGATCACGGAATATACCGAAGCGGCCGAAAAACTGCGCCTGAATATTCTGACGCACGCGAGAAATAAACACGGCTGGTTTAATTCCGTGTTCAACGACGACGGCCGTTGGATTTTTTCCGACGAGGATCCGGACGGCGAAATGCGGCCCTACGGTCCGGTCAATTATTACGCCGTCATCAGCGGCGCGGTGGAGCCGGAGTGCGTGAACGACGCGCTTGCGGTTGCGCAAATGCTGAAAAGCTCCTATGGATACCGCCTGTTCTATCCGCCCTTCGGCGCGAAAAAGATTCCGCATGTCGGACGGCAGACAACGGGCGACGTACCGCCCTTCCTCGCAGAAAATGGGAATGTCTATAATCACGGCTCACAGGGCTTCCTTGCGCGTGCGCTGGCAAAGGCCGGGCGGGGTGAGCAGCTCTTTGACGTTCTGCAATGGATGCTGCCCTATGATCAGCGGCGACATCCGACGGATCTTACTCGAACCGCACCTTATGCCGTTACGAACTGCTGGCAGCAGCTTCCGATTTTTGACCACCGCGGGATGCTCAGCTTCCTGACGGGAAGCGTGGCCATGTCCTTCCGTGGTGTCTATGAGTGGCTGCTGGGTGCCGAACCTGCGCTGGCCGGACTGCGGATCAGCCTGTGCATCCCGGAATCCTGGCCGGGCACGGAAGCGCAGTTCGTCTGCCGCGGCAAAAAAATTCTGCTCTCCATTTCGCGCGGAGAGCCGGGCCTACGGCTCAACGGGCAGCCGGTGCTTCCTGTTTTGAATGCGCGCCGCGCCTACCGCCCGTTCTATTTCTTGCCTTGGGAACTGCTGAAAAAAGAAAATGAGATAAAAATTTTGCTGTAAAGGGGAAATCACCATGCTGAAGAAAAAACGTTTTCTGTCCGTCTTTCTCGCAGCGGCGAGCCTGTTCACGCTGTGCGCCTGCGGCGCTCCTTCCTCGCAGAATAGCGAACCCGATCTGACAAGCGATGCGCCGTCCTCCGAGGAGCCCTCTTCCACCTCCGAAACGTCCGCGCCGGAAAGCTGGCTGGACGCGCTTTCCTCCGAGCCATTCACCATCTTTGATTTCTCTGAGGGAAAGGATATGTACGGCGACAAAAGCATCAATATCATCGGCGACAGTATTTCTCAGGGACTGAACTCCGACCTGTTCTATGATTATTCTTGGGCGGCGCTGTTCAAGGAGGCTATTGCAAAGAAATACGGTACGCATAACATCGGTTATGTTTCGTTGCTCGACCGCACGAACGAGGCGGTTCCCGGACGCGAAATTCACACGATCAGCTTCCCACAGGGAGAATGGGAGCGCTATTACGTTTCCGGCAATACACCCGGCGGCATGAGCTACGCGACGCACCAGCAGGGCTCCGCTCTGCGCATTGAGGTCAACCGTCAGGAGGGCGGCAAGGATCGCCACATCAACGGCTTCTATGTCTACTATCCCGAAGGCCCCTATCGCAGCACCATTACCGTACAGGTCAACGGACAGGAGCTGGCTGTCATCAATGCCAACCGCGCGGAGGAAAATGGATGCGCCCGCAGCGAGTATATTGCGCTGCCGGAAAACTGCCCGGATGACATACAGATCGATCTGATTGCAGGCGACTGCACGGATAAGAGCGTCATTGTTTCCGGTATTTCTTACATTGAGAACCCGAACGAGCTGATTGTCAACAACTATTCTCTCAGTGGTATCCAGCTTGTGAACATTGCGGACGATGCGCTGCAAAAAATGTGCAGGGCCAATGTCGTCATTCTTACCCTTGGCACAAATGATGCCGGGATGGGCGCGGATATCGGTCTGTTCAATTCCAAGCTTGACCGCGTAAAGTATGCCTGCCAGGAAAACGGCAGCCTGCTTATCATCGGCAATATGATCTGGGACAGAGCGGACGATCCGGACTATGCATCCGTCTACAAAAACGCGCTGCGTAATGCGGCTGACGAAGCCGGCGGCTACTATCTGGATTTCAACTTTGCCCGCATCCGCTCGGATAAATTTCTGGAAGCCAGCCGCCCGTGGGACGTCCATCCGACGGTGATCGGACACGATCTTATCGCACAGGTGCTGTGCGAATATCTTGAAAATCAGGAGTAAAGCGGAATGAAACTGAAAAACAAAAAGATCGCCTTCCTGGGCGACAGCATTACTGAAGGATGTGCGACGTCCTGCATGGAAAAGACGTACTGGAGTCTGCTTGCCAAAGACACCGGTGCGGTCAGCTATGGCTATGGCATTGGCGGAACGCGCATCGCGCCGCAGCATACGCGCTCGGAGCTTTCCAGCCATGACCGTTACTATCTTACGCGTGTGGAGGATATGATCCCGGATGCGGACGTTATCGTCGTTTTCGGCGGAACAAATGACTTTGGCCACGGCGACGCGGCTTTTGGCACATTGAACGATCGCAGCGCAGATACCTTTTGCGGCGCACTGCACGCGCTGATTGAAAAGCTCATCACGCGTTATCCGTATGCGCAGCTTGTTTTTCTGACCCCGACGCACCGCCTGGGAGAGGAAAATATCGAGCACGGCGACACCGGACGGCCCCGGCAGGCTACGCTGGAGGCATATGTCGATGCGATCGTGCAGATCTGCGGCCATTACGGCATACCGGTGCTCGATCTGTTCCGCACAAGCGGTCTTCAGCCGAGCGTTCCGCTCCTGCAGGAGCTTTATATGCCCGACGGCCTCCATCCGAACGATGCCGGTCACAGAAAGATTGCCGACCGCCTGATTGGATTCCTGAGCGCGCTGTAAAGAAGAAAAAATATGTACGCACGCGAACAATCACTGAACGGAATATGGACGCTGTATATTGCGGAGCACAGCGAGGTGCGGCGATATTCCGAGCCGCTTTGCACGCAAGCTGCGCTGAATACGGCAGGCTTTCTGAAGCTGAATGGCAGCGTTCCCGGCAATTTTGAACTGGATTTGCAGACCACAGGGCTGCTGGAGGATCCGTTTTTTGGAACAAATCCCCTGAAATTGCAGGAGCTGGAAAACCGCCATCTCTGGTATGTGCGGCGATTTACGTTCACGGGGGATGCTTCGCGCACGTTTCTGCGGTTTGAGGGAATCGACACGATTGCAGAGGTCTATCTCAACGGCCGCTTGATCGGCACTTCGGATAATATGTTCCTTGCACATGAATTTCGTGCTGAAGGCATCCGTTCGGGAGAAAATGAGCTGGTAGTGCATATCAAGCCGGTGTGTATTGAGGCACGCGAGACGGAGATGGATGCGGACGTCTTTGTCCACAATCCCTATAATGCGGGCTCCCTTATGGTGCGCAAGGCTGCACACAGCTTCGGCTGGGATATTTTCCCGCGCTGCATCTCCGGCGGACTCTGGCGCGGCTGCTCCCTTGTCGAGAAGAAGAAGGATTCCTTGCAGGATATTTATCTCACAACGGTTTCTCTCTCCGAAGGCGAGGCCGGGCTGCACTGCGTGTATGAGGCGCAGCTTGACGGCGATTTTTCACAGGATTATGCGCTGCGTCTGACCGGAACATGCGGCGGCAGCAAATTCGAGTATTTCCTGAATAAGCTCTGGCACAACCGCGGATGCTTCCACTTTACAATAAAAGAGCCGAAGCTTTGGTGGCCGCGCGATCTGGGCGAACCCGAACTCTATGATGTGTGCGCCGAGCTGGTTTATCGCGGAGAACTCGTGGATGAGCTGCGGTTTTCCTTCGGCGTGCGCACGGTGCGCCTGCTCCGAACGGATACGACCGACGAGCAGGGAAACGGCGAATTCTGCTTCCTTGTCAACGGCGAAAAGATCTATATCCGCGGCACGAACTGGGTGCCGCTGGATGCCTTTCATTCCCGCGACGCTGCGCGGCTGGACAGGGCGCTTGCCCTCCTCTGGGAGTCCAACTGCAACATGGTCCGCTGCTGGGGCGGCGGCGTGTACGAGGATCACGCGTTTTTTGATTTCTGCGACCGGAACGGAATTCTTGTCTGGCAGGACTTTGCCATGGGCTGTGCGACCTATCCGCAAAACGAGCTTTTCCAGAGAAAAATCGCGCAGGAGGTCGAAGCGGTCGTCCGGAAGCTGCGCAGGCATCCGAGCATTGCACTCTGGGCGGGAGACAACGAATGTGACGTCGCGGCAGCGTATTGGGAGATCGTTTCCGGCGATCCGAACGAAAACCGGATTACGCGCGTGACGATTCCGGAGGTATTGCGGCGCGTCGATCCGTGGCGCGATTTTCTGCCAAGCTCGCCTTATGTCAGCCGCGCAGTCTACGCTTCCGGCGATCCGAACCGGATGCCGGAGGATCACCTCTGGGGGCCACGCGGGTATTACAAGGGAGCGTATTACATAAACTCAAACGCACATTTTGTCAGTGAAATGGGCGCCTTTGGCTGCCCGTCCCTGCTGTCGCTACGGAGGTTTATTTCCCCGGAAAATCTGCGAAACCGCCAGCATGACGAATGGAAGCTCCACACCGGCATGATGGAGCCAGGCAAAAATCAGCCCTACGCCTTCCGCGCCCGGCTCAATGAGGAACAGGTCGCGCAGCTTTTCGGCGCCGTACCGGATGACCCGGAGGAATTTTCCAAAGCCAGCCAGTATTTTCAGGCAGAGGGCTTCAAGTTCTTCATTGAACACTTCCGTACCGAAAAATGGAGAAGGACCGGCCTGATCTGGTGGAACCTGCTCGACGGCTGGCCGGAGATCAGCGAAGCAAGTGTGGATTATTATTTTAATAAAAAGCTCAGCTTCGATTATATCCGCCGCTCGCAGGAGCCTCTGTGCCTTATGCTGCGCGAGCCGAAAAACGGCGCACTGCAAATTGTCGCGGCAAATGAATACCGCGAGGAAAAGCGTGTGGCCTACACCGTCACAGACATTGAAACGGGCAAGTGCCTTGTCTCCGGAGAGGCATCGCTGTACCCCAACGCCCTGACGGAGCTGGGTGCGATCGACTTTGACCCGCACGGAAATCACTATTATGCGCTTTCGCTGGCCTGCGAGGGAAAAAACTATTACAATCACTATGTCAGCGGAGAAATCCCGTTCTCCCTGACGCAGTATGAAACCCTTCTGAAAAAAGCAAACATCTTGTGAGGATTATTTATGAAGCTGTTGGGATTGGACATCGGCGGAACGAAATGTGCTGCGGTCACGGCAAAATGGGATGGGGAACGACTCCAAATTCTGGGGAAGGAAAAGTGTCCGACCGATCATTCCGTTTCGCCGGAAGCAATGCTCAAGCGCCTGTTTGATATGGCGGACGGTATTCTGGACGTCAAGCCGGATTATGTGGGAATCTCCTGCGGTGGACCGCTGGATTCGGCGCGCGGGGTGATCCTCGGTCCGCCAAACCTTCCGGGCTGGGACAATGTGCCGGCCGCAGCGCTTGCTGCGCAGCACTTTGCTGTGCCTGTGCATCTGCAAAATGATGCCAACGCCTGCGCCGTTGCCGAATGGAGGTTCGGCGCGGGGCGCGGCACGCGCAATATGATCTTTCTGACCTTTGGAACCGGCCTCGGCGCGGGACTGATTCTGGACGGTCGCCTTTACACCGGCACGAACGACAACGCCGGGGAATGCGGACACCTTCGTCTTGAACGCTTCGGCCCGGTCGGCTACGGCAAACAGGGCTCTTTTGAGGGCCTTTGCAGCGGCGGAGGACTGGCACAGCTTGGCTGTGTCATGGCGCGGGAGCGCGTTCAGCGCGGCATCTGTCCGGCGTATTACCGGAATGGAGCGAGCGGCGTGACGGCGAAGTCCATCGCGGATGCCGCGCACGCTGGGGATAAAACCGCGCAGGAGGTTTACCGTGTCTGCGGTGAATATCTGGGCAGAGGACTGGCGATACTCGTCGATCTGCTAAATCCGGAGCGCATCGTCCTTGGAAGTATTTTTGCCAGAAGCGGCGATTTGCTGCGTGATACCATGGAAAAGACTCTGGAAGCCGAGGCTCTTGCGGCATCCAGAGCCTGCTGCGAAATTGTCCCGGCAGAGCTGGGGGAGAGCATCGGTGATTATGCAGCACTGGCAACCGCGCTTTTATAAAAATGGAGAAAACAATGCTGGAAGAACTGTTGTCACGTTATCCATCCCTGACCGCCTGCCGCGAAGATATCGCGCAGGCGTCGCAAATGCTCATTGACTGCTACCGCCGCGGCGGCAAGCTCCTGCTCTGCGGCAACGGCGGAAGCTGTGCCGACTGTGAGCACATCGTCGGCGAGCTAATGAAGGGTTTTTTGAAAAAACGTCCGCTCAGCGCGCAAAAGAGAAAGAATGCGCGAAAACTGGGAGTCGATCGACGAGAGTCTGCTTGACAAGCTGCAATGCGGCCTGCCTGCAATCTCACTACCGTCCATGACGGCACTGAACACGGCCTTCTGTAACGATGTCGAGCCGGAGCTTCTCTACGCGCAGGGCGTACTGGCGCTGGCGAAGGAGGGCGACGTGCTGCTTTGCATCAGCACCTCAGGCAATGCAAAAAATGTCTGTGTGGCGGCGGAAATCGGCAGAGCGCTGGGCGTTTTCGTGCTGGGACTGACCGGCGAAACGGGCGGCAGACTGCGCGCGCTCTGCGACCGCTGTATCTGCGTCCCGGAGCGCGAAACCTTCAAGGTGCAGGAGCTGCATCTGCCCGTTTATCACTATCTGTGTGCCGAAACGGAAACCTATTTCTTTGAAAAATGAAGCTACGGGAAACCAAGACTGATTATACAGAGAATGAGGGGAAATATGAGACAGGAAATTCTCTTTACCGATGGCTGGCGGTTTCATCGCGGCGACATTGAAACGCCAAAGCCTGCATGGAAAGGCCCGGTCTACTCCCAAAGCAAGACCGAGCGAAAACAGACCGGGCCTGCGGCCTATCACTATCCCGACCAGCAGGATCAGTTCGTCTCCGGTATCGGGCTTTTGACCCACGAACGGTGGGAATTTGTGCGTGTTCCGCATGATTATGTAATTTCCGGAACGCCCGACGAGTGCGAAAACAACGCGCTTGGCTTCCTGCACTATGACAATGCATGGTACCGCAGGCATTTTCAAATGCCGGAGGGAACGGAGGGCAAGCGAGCTTTACTGCGGTTTGACGGTGTGGCGGGCGAGTGCACGGTCTATCTCAACGGCTGCCGCATGGGACACAATTTTTCGGCCTATAACACTTTTGAGTTTGATATCAGCGATTATGTGTATTACAATCAAGAAAACGTCCTTGCGGTCTACATCGACCGGCAGAATTTCGAGGGATGGTGGTATCAGGGCGGCGGTATCTACCGCGATGTGCATCTGACAATCACCGACCGTGTTGCTGTTGCGCTCTGGGGCGTTTATGCACCGACGAAAAAGCTGGACGAGCACCGCTGGCGTGTGAATTTTGAGACGACGGTCATCAATGACGATGATGAAGCGCATGAAATTACGGCAAGATCCGAGCTTCTGGACAAAAACGGTGTGTGCGCCGCTTCTGCGGAGGAAACGCTGACGCTTCCGGCGCGGGAGAAGGGCGTTTTCCATTATGAAGCAACTGTGGCCAATCCACTTCTCTGGGACTGCGAAACGCCGAATCTCTACACTGTGCGCACAACACTTCGCAGGGATGGCCGCCCCTGCGACGAGGACACGACGCATATCGGCTTCCGCACGGTGGAAATCTCGGAAAACAGGCTTCTGCTCAACGGGAAACCTACTTTTATCAGGGGCGTCTGCGGCCATCAGGATTGCGGCCTGACCGGCCTTGCCGTGCCGGACAATGTCGCACGCTACAAGATGCAGCTTGTGAAACAAATGGGCGCGAACGGCTACCGTACCAGCCATTATCAGCAGGGCAGTGCCTATCTCGATGCCTGCGATGAGCTGGGGATTCTGGTCATGGCCGAGGCGCGCTGGTTCGAAACGACCACAGAGGCCCTCAAACAGCTCGATTCGCTTATCCTGCGAGACCGCAACCGCCCGAGTGTGATCTTCTGGTCAACGAGCAATGAAGAACCCTATCACGTCAGCGACGTCGGCAGACGGCTGCACCGCACCATCGCCGCGCACATCCGTAAGCTGGATGCTACGCGCTTTGTTCTGGCGGCGCAGGACAAAACGCCCGATCATTCGACGATCTACGACGATTCCGACATCATCGGCATCAACTATAATCTCCCGCTGTTCGATGCCGTCCATGCGGCCTATCCTGACAAGGGCATCCTTGCCTCGGAGTGCGCGGCCTCCGGTACCACACGCGACTGGAATTACGCCGCCAACGCCTATGGCCGCGCCCGCGATAAGGATACGCAGGTCAACGAGTGGTTCTGGAATCACGAGCGGACGTGGAAGCATCTGATGCAGCGGCCCTACGTCATCGGTGCGTATCAGTGGATCGCCTTTGAGCATCGCGGCGAGGCCGAATGGCCGCGTGTGTGCTCGCTCTCCGGTGCGATCGACCTGTTCTTGCAGAAAAAAGGTGCATTCTATCAGAATAAAGCCCACTGGACGAGACAGCCCATGGCTCACATTGTGCCGCATTGGAACTTTGCGGGGCTGGAGGGGCAGAAGATTCTTGTTACGGTCTATACCAACTGCGACGCGCTGGAGCTGTTCCTGAATGGCGAAAGCTGCGGAAAAAAGACCATCGAGCCTTACGGTCACGGCGAATGGGAGATTCCCTATGCCCCAGGCAAGCTGCGCGTGACGGGCTTCCGCGACGGGAAAGCCGTCTGCGAGGATGTGCGCGTCACAACGGGGCGGCCGGTTCGACTGCGTCTGCGCCTCGACAACAAATTTGAGGCCAACGGCCACGACCTTGCGCTGTTCACCTGCGACTGCCTTGATGCACAGGGTAGAAGCGTTCCGGACGCTGCGCCCTTCGTGCGCTTTTCCGTGAATGCGCCGGCAAAAATCGTCGGTACCGGCTCGGACAACTGCGACCACAAGCCCGTGACCCTGCCGGAACGGCAGATGTATATGGGCAGGATCACCGTTGTGGTTCGCCCGGAAAACGGCCAGAAGCACCTCGAGCTGCTTGCGTACAGCAACGGGCTTGCAAGCTGCCGGCTGGATATGGAGATTTGAAGCGGCGCAATGATAAAACTCTACGATAGATCCATCTCCACCTTCCGCGAGAACGGCAAGACCATTGGCCTGATCGGCCTGACCGTTCCGCTGCTGCTGGAGAATCTCTTTGTCCTGCTCTATGGCACGGTCAGCACGCTGATCCTCTCGGGCTATGCCGATGCTGCGGTCAGCGCGGCGGGCGTGGCGCAGCAGGTCGTCAACATCGCCATTGCCGTTTTGAATATGGTCAGCAAGGGCACGGTCATCATTTCAAGCATCGCCTTGGGCGCGAAGAATTTGCCGAAGGTGCGTGCTGCGGCCGGAACCGGTCTGGTGCTGGCTGTGGGAGTGAGCACCCTGATCGGACTCGGGATATGCGGCGGAGCGGTGCCACTTATGCGGCTCATGAACCTCAAGGGCAAGGTGCACGGCCTTGCGGCGAATTATCTGCGCATCGCGGGTCTGGCATTTCCACTGACGGCGACGATGAGCTACGTCAACAATCTGCTTATCTGCCACGGCTACTCCCGCATCTCCATGCTCTCCGGTATCGTCAGCAACGTTTTGTACCTGCTGTTGTGTTATGCTGCTCTTTACGGCGGCGTTTCGCTGCCCGTTTCGGGTGTGCGGGCCGTGGCGCTGTGCGGCGCGGCGGCACAGCTTGCGGGGCTGCTGCTTTCCGGCTTTTTCTTTGTGCGCAAACACTGCCCCTTCCGCTTCTGTTTTCGGGGAAAGCTCGGATGGGACATCCTGCGGCTGGGCGCGCCTGCGGGTATGAGCATCGTATCGTATACGTTCTCCCAGATGGTGACGACCGGCTTCATCACCGGCCTCGGTATCGCAGTTATCAATACGAAGCTCTATGTGACGAACATCGTGACCTACACTTCGCGCATCAGCCAGGCCCTCGGCAATGCGGGCGGTATTCTGATGGGCCGGCAATGCGGTGCGCAGCGGCTCGACCTTGTCAAGCGGCTTTACCGGCAGGATCTCCTGCTTGCGCTCCTGTGCAACGGCACGGTGTCGCTTCTGGCGCTGGCGCTGCACACGCCGCTGCTTTCCATCTTCACGTGCGATCCGGAAATTCTTTCGGCTGCGGCGAAGATCATGGCCATCGACTTTTTTGTCGAGCTGCCGCGTGCGGTGAACCATGTGTCCGAGAATTCCTTCAATGCCAACGGCGACGTCAAAACACCGCTTGTGACCTCCATCGTCAGCGGCTGGGGCTGCAACGTGCTGTTTTCGTGGCTGCTGGCGGTCGTGCTGGGCTGGGGACTGCCCGGCATTTGGGTCGCGTCCATCCTCGATGAATCCTTTAAGGCGACGGTCTATCTGCTGCGCTGGAAAAGCGGCAAGTGGCAGAATGCCCGCGTCTAGCAGAACAGATATATTCAGGAGGCGGCTATGAGAATCTATGAAAACCTGTCCAAAACCAGTGAAAACCGGCTTCCGCAGCGGGCGTATTATAACCCCTCTGGCAAGTCCGAATACTGCCTGCTCAACGGCATCGGGCGCTTCCGGTATTTTTCAAGCGACCTTGACGTACTGGAATAGACACTTGAAATACCATTCACGTGCCATCCTGCTGGCAGACAGAGGGCTATGACACGCCGAACTACACCAATACCAACTATCCTACCCTTACGACCCGCCCTATGTGCCGGAAACGCCGGACACTCCGCCGACGGGAAACGCACCTCTCCGCCGTGGGGCTGCAACGGAAATTGAGGAAATCCACCAGTACATCTACGCAGGCGGCAAGCTGCTGCGGGAAACCATCACCGAGGGCAGCACGACCAAAACGCTGGATTTCAGTTATGACAACGTCGGCATGCCGTACAGCCTGATCTACAGCAACGGCACGACAACGGCAACCTATTATTACATTACCAATCTGCAAGGCGATGTAATGTATCTGGTCAATGCAGACGGTGTTCAGGTTGCAGCATATGACTATGACCCCTACGGGAAAATAATCACCGCCACCGGCGAACTCGCAGAAATCAACCCGATGAGATACAGAGGCTATTACTACGACACCGAAACGGGCTTCTACTATCTCCAGAGCCGTTATTATGACCCCGAGATTTGCAGATTTATTAATGTGGACAGCTATGCCAGCACAGGGCAGAGCTATCTCGGCTATAACACATTTGTATACTGCAATAACAATCCAATCCTATATAGTGATGGCAAAGGCAGAGATGCTGAATTAAAAATTGTCGGTTTTGAAAAAACAATTCCCATTTCCGACGTGGATGTTACAATTTCTTTTTCCGTTTCTGCGATTTTAGAGAATGAAGATGAAAGTATCTCGGTAAACTTTGATCCAAAATCCTGCAGCTTAACAATATCTGCCGGTTGCGTTTCTCAAACCTACGACATATCAATCACCGGTAAGACAAGCCACTCTATTGAGATTTCCTTTTACAATAGGGAATTCAATGAAACTACAAAGGTCAACGCTGCAATCTCCCTATCAGATAAGGGGGTTGGAATTGCAACCTCAGCGGCACTTGCCTGCTTACACGGGAATAATTATATCGTATTGTTCTCGGTTTCCGTGAATCCGATACGCCTTGTTCTAAAGGAAGCCGGAAAAATCAACACATACATTTCAGGTGGTGGAGCCTGTGGCACAGGATATTCACCCGTTAGTCCATCAATTCAATGTGCAAATGCTTATTTTGGACGAGTCGGTCCTGCGTTGGGGCCTTTTGGAAGAGATGTTGTATCATTCTATTAAATTTTTCAATCAATTATATAGCGAGGACTGTTTAAAATGACCCGATCCACCAAAATCAAACTAATTATTGCCGCAGCCTGCGTAGTCACGGTACTGCTCGTGCTGTTGACGGGGTTCGTGTACCTTCGTGTCAGGTATCATTACACCCCAGAATCATTAGCCGATATGGTAGTTCATTATTACCCATACTCCGGCGACTTTAGCGAGTATCAATATCTCGAACAGAATGTCTCAGAAGTTGACATTGGCCACGGTTTAACGGTTCGAACAGCGAAAGCACGGGAAATCCGCACAAACAAAGTATTCTATCTTGATTTCATCGGCAGAGAATCTGCATTTGGCCGTTACTATTGCCTGCTGGAAGCAAACTATGATGCCGGCTCACTCTCTTTCAATCTTAACACAGACACCGGAGAACATAGAAAAACCAATTTCTACATTCTCAAATTAGGAAAAGATGCCATGCTGATACAAGTTACGGCCAACAGTCATTTCACTGACAATCAGGACAGCCTTGCCTACGAGCACGAGCAAAACGGTTACTACTATCAGTTTTTCTATCTTGACAAGTTGAAGCCTGGCTATGAGCTTTCCTCAGAAGAAAAGACGATCACTGTAAAAGATATTCACGACTGGCTCGAACAGGCAAGGCTTTATGACTTGTATTTTGGCTGAGGTAACAACATGAAAAAACCGGTCAAGCTCCTCATGATTATTGTCGCGATTTTGTTCGCGGTTAGCATCTGTCTTCCTCTGAAGGGGTATTACTTTCTACTCAGCGAGTACAATTATCGCGCCGCATCACTTGCAGACCTGAAGTGGCAGCTTTTGGACTCCAACGGCTCACGCATATACCACACACTACAGCAGAACATCAGCGAGGTCGAGTTGACAGACGGCCTGAGCGTCCGCCGAGCCAGCGCGCAAGACGTTATAGAGCAGGAAAAGGTCTATATCGCCTATATTGGTATTCCGACGCCGCTAGGCAGACGGTATCAGCTCCTGCAAGTCGACTACGATCTGATGCGGGTAGACATCAAGCCGGCACGTCAGGATGGCGAGAGTGCTGCCATTAAAACGACCTATTACTTTCTTGCGTACAAAGACGGCCTTTTGATTGAAGTCATTTCCGATCAGCCTTTTTCCGATTCTAATGACGGTCTGCTTTATTCCTACGAGATGAACGGCGAGTATACGCAGTTTTTCTACCTGATGGAGTTCCCCGGTGAGGACTACATCCTAAGTTCCGATTCCGTCCGCGTGACCGCAGCAGATCTCCGCAACTGGCTGGAAAAGTCATCTCTTGCACAGTTTTTGGAGAAATAGTTCCGAGGTAGAAAAGCATCCCAGAATTGTCCGATGGTTTTGGCCAAAGAGGACTAGCTGGCCTGAAGGCAATACGCCGAGTATTAGCGTTTTGATGCTGGAGGTTCGAATCTCCCTAAGCAGCGTATGGCCACCTTTTGTATGGACATAAAGGTTCAAGGAGAAATAGGTCAGCCAGTTGCCCCCCTTATTGTAGCTTAAGCAAGAGATGAAAAAAGCCCAGCCGGACGCCGGATCTCCAACCAAAATTTATTGTAATAGGAGGAATACGGTATGAGTTTCTTCTGCAGCGACCGCCATCAGAAATATGACTTCTATGCTATGAAGTTGACCGAGCTATCTGAACGCGCAAATCAAGCTCTGACATCGACACAGGTTGCACGCGGATTTGTCATGGCATTCAACAGTTGAAATTCATAACAGGGTGATTGAGACGGCCTGACCGACCGCCGCGTGCATCTATCATGTCAGCGAGGGGCGAATTTTCTGCAAGTTTTGCAATTTGACGGTATGCGACGCAGGCTGAGTATTCGCCTACGGCTCGGCGGAGATATCTCCGCCGTGCTGGTTATTGTAGCAAGAAAACCACCGGCCGGGCCGGTGGTTTTCTTGCTACAATAAAAGAAAAGCACTTTGCATCAGCAAAGTGCTTTTTGGTACGCCGGAAGGGACTCGAACCCCCGACCTACTGGTTCGTAGCCAGTCACTCTATCCAACTGAGCTACCGGCGCATACGCACGTCCAACGTGCTCATATATAGTAGCACAGTGCGCAGGAAAAAGCAAGCATTATTTTATCTTTTTTTGAAAAAAATCAGAGATGGGCGTGTGCCCTGCGCGCCGGGAGGACGGTACCGGCGGCACGCAGGAGAAGCAGTCCGCAGAGAATGACTGGCCAGAGTCCGGCGTGCCATACGCAGGTCAGATAGCAGGAGAGCACGGTCAAAAAAAGAAGCCCGGATCCTGCAAGAATACGTTCCACAATCCTTGCGGGTTTCTCAGGTAAAAGCTGGTGCAAAATTGCTCTGAGCATACGCCCGCCGTCCAGAGGGTAGAAGGGAAGCAGGTTATAAACGAACAGCAGTAGATTTACCAAAGCAAAACGGGGAGCCCGATACAGAAACAAGGCAGCGCACAGTGCATTGACCGTAGGGCCCGCGGCCGCAGCAAGAAATTCTTTCCTGTAGGAAAGCGTCTGCGTTTGGATGACAGCACCGGTAAGGTGAAAGCTGATTTTATGGATTTGTGCGCGCATACAGCGCAGCGCAAGAAGATGTCCGCCCTCATGAAGTGTTATGGCGAACAGAAAAGAGAAAAAAGTCTCTGCGGGATCAAAATAGAAATAGGCACACAAAAATGCAACAAACCCGGGACTGACGTTAAGATATCTGCGGATTCTGAAATACTTCACGGAAAACCTCCACTGCATCTGTCAGGTTGCTGCCGGATGAAAGCCTGTCGATCATTCCCGATACCGCTTGCGTGATGCGGCTTTCAGCGCCGCTGATCCATTGTCCAATCTGTCGTCCTGCGGTTGGATGACGGTATTTCAGTAAGAGCGCTGCGGTAAGAATACATAGACAGATCACGGCGTTACGGCAGAAGCGAGCGCAAAAACGTCGGAACACAAAGATCACCTCAGATAAATTCTATGAAGTTTCTCCCAATTTATACTTTTTAGTCTTGACAAAGTGAGGGAAAGTGCGTATAATATCTTTGCGCTTTCGGGGTGTGGCGAAGTTTGGTATCGCGCTTGGTTCGGGACCAAGAGGCCGCGGGTTCAAGTCCCGCCACTCCGACCAAATAAGCACGGTAGTTTTGATACGAAACTACCGTGCTTCTCTTTTTGCCTAAAACCGCTTAAGCGAAGGGCTTTTCTGCTTATATGCCCTTTCAATAA
>CABSBF010000021.1 GCA_902475855.1 uncultured Eubacteriales bacterium | reverse complement strand
TATGACTGTGTTAAAGAGACTATCGATCCAGAGACTGGCCGCACAATGTCAAGGCCGGAGGAAACTTTCGGACTCGGATTTTCGCTGCGTTTTCGATGTGAACGGGTGCGAAAAGCCTTGAAAACACGGCGTTTTCGGGGTTCTCGCATCTGCCGTTATCTTCCGTCAAATTCCGCCAAGTTCGGTTTTGGTAACTTGACTCGAAATCAGGTGTACCGGCAACGGTACCGTGGGTTCGAATCCCACCCACTCCGCCAAAAGAGCACTTTGCAGAAGCAAAGTGCTCATTTTCGTTGTTCGGGCGTGTAAACCGGCGAAAAGCATTTATCGGCGCTCCCAGCGCATTGAAAGCAGACAGCAACATGGGAAGATCCTGCGGCTTGGCAGGGAATACTCGAAAGGCGGTACTGCCGTGAGCAATTATTATATTCTGACAAATCTGCTCTCAGACGATGAGCGGCGAGTGATCACCAGCATCGTCCGGCATATTGAGCTGGGCGGAACCAAGGTGGGCATTCAGCAGATCGCAAGCGAAAATTATGTTTCGACGGCCTTCATCATGAAGCTCTGCAAGCGCCTCGGCTTTGCGGGCTACAGTGAGCTCTATTACAACCTTGCACAGTCGAGCGGCGAGGTGCATCGCCCCGGCGATCCAGATCCGCTTTGCAGCCTGATCGACGGCTACACACCGGAACAGGCAGAGCAGTTCTGCCGCCTGCTGATGAAATATAAGGAACGGAAGATTTTCGTCGTCGGTGAGGGCTTTGCTTCGGAGGTAGCCAATTATATCGTGAAGCGCCTTGCCATCTGTGGCTTCATGGTGTTTAATCACGTTCATTTTTATGACTATATGCTTTTCCGCCGGGGAGCGAACCGACAAATCACCAGCAATGTGGAGTCCTCTCTCATCATCGCTATCTCGCAGAGCGGCGAGACAGAGACGGTCATCAACGATGTGCGGGAAGCAACGGGAAAGGGCTTTTCTGCTATCTGCTTTACGCGGCGTTCGGATTCCAAGCTGGCGCTGATGTCCGACCTGACCTTTTTGGTGGATGCGTCCAATCAAACGCTCATCAGCGCCGTGCCGAATCAGTTTTTCGGCAAGGTCATCCTTGCCTTTGAGGAACTGATGGGGCGTTTGTTCAGATGAGATTTATGCGAGCCGCTGCGGTATTCCGCAGCGGCTCTGCTTTTATGGCTTTACGGTTCAGAAGGGCGCGTGGTTGTTTTCCGGCTCGCCGTTCTCCAATAGACGCGGATAGTCAGGGACGGTGAGAACACCGAGCGATTTTGCGTAGGCGCTGACGGCCTCATGGTAATGGCGGCCGGTCGGCTTCCAGTCAATCTTTCCGGCGATAGCTCCGGTGTCGTTGCCGCCGGAGGCCATATAGGCGCTGACCGTGACGCTGAGACGTTCCTCCGGCGCAATGGGTGTGCCATCCGGGTGCGTGACGGCGCAGACTTTCTGCCCGGCCGGGCGAGTGTGATCCACAACGGCATGGAAACCGGAGAAGGAGAGAGCGGCGTTATTGCCGAAGCGCTCTGGTTCATAGACCGTCTCAAGAAGCTCCCGGAGCTGTGCGCCCGTGATCGTGCCGATGAACATCTCGTCGTCAAAGGCTGCACAATAGGTCAGTTCTTCCCTCGTGATCTCACCCGGCAGCAGCTCGCCGCAGGCGCTGGTCGTGTTCATATAGGAAAGCGCCGTCTGTCCGCCGAATCTCAGGCAGTCCGCAAGAAAATCGCCAAGCTTGGACTCGTGCGCCAGCGTCATTCTCCAGCGTTCGTTCAGAACGCCGAGACGCTCCTGAAAGTAAGCTTCAAACGGATCAGTGATGGAGCGGATATACTGCACGATTTCCGGCTCCGCTTTTCCGTTTGGATCCGTCAACTCAATGCAGCAGCTTCGTTCCAGAATGCGGTGCGATGCGTTGTCCAGCCTCAGGCGGACATGCGCGATGCTTGCGCCGCCAAAACCGGCCTTGACCACGCAGGCATCGCCGCATACCTGTGCACAGTCGCCGGGGATATGGCCGCCGATCCAGACATCCGCAGCAGGGGAGGCTGCAATCAACTCAGGCAGTTCGCCTGTGAGCGTGCCGCCCTCAGACTGATAAAACGGCATATGCGTCAGCACTACGACGACCTCTGCGCCTGCGGCGCGAAGCTCCGGAATGAAGTGTGCAGCAGCTTCGGCGGCTGGTGTCATCTCAAACGAAGAAAAAGCGCTTTTTTCCACCATATAGGGTGTGTATTCTGTCGTCAGACCGAGTACGCCGATGCGGACACCACAGCGCTCCAGCAGGACATAGGGCTTCGTTCCGGGAACCGGTGCGCCGTCTGTCTTTCTCTGCACGTTGGCGCAGAGCACCGGGAAGGGGCAGGCGCGAATACAGCTTTCCAAAAAGGCGGGGCCGCGGTCAAATTCGTGGTTTCCCAGCGTCATGACGTCGGTCTTGTTGCGAATCATGGCACCGACGAGGGGCAGCCCCGGCCAGTAGTTAGTGCTGAAGGCATCACCGGCATCCAGCAGGAGCGTTCCTTGCGGGTTCTGAGCGCGCAGCCTTTGAATCTCGGCAGAGAAAGCGGGGAAACCGATGTCCTCACGGGAGGGACGGATCCGGCCGGAGAAATCCGCATGGCAGAGCAGATCCAGGATAATCTCGCCCATAGGTTTACCCCTTCAATCCGCCGCGTGACACGCCTGTGACGATGCTCTTGCGGCAGAAGATGAACAGCAGAATCATCGGCAGCACGACAATGGTTGAGGCGGCCATCAGACGCTCATAGCGAATGCCGCTGGAGGTCATGAAAGCATAAAGTCCGAACGGCAGCGTGCGGACATCCTTCGAATTAGTGGCAATGACGGTCCACAGGAAGGAGTTCCAGCAGGCGATGGCATCGAGCAGGCCAATCGTAACCAGAGCCGGACGGGACATGGGAACCATGACGCGCCAGAGATAGCGCCAGTTGCTTGCTCCATCGACCCGGGCGGAATAGTAAAGGCTGTCCGGGATTGCAAGGAAGAAATTCCTAAGAATGTAGGTATAGAAAATGCTGGAGGTAAAGGGCAGAATCAACGCAATGAGCGTGTCGTTGAGTCCGAGCTTTACGATTGTGGTGTAGTTAGTGATGATGAGCATCTCGAACGGGATCATCATCAGTGACAGCAGGAGGGAAAACAGCAGATCACGTCCCGGAAATTTCAGCCGGGAGAAGGCAAACGCTGCAAGAATGGTCGTGAACATAGTGCAGGCGACGCAGGCGATGGTTACGATCAGAGAATTGCAGAAATAACGGAGGAAGGGCGCCTTCTGGAAGGCATAGACGTAGTTCTCAAACACCGGCTCCTTGGGCCAGAATGTCGGCGGCGTAGTATTGACCTCGGCAGCCGTCTTCAGAGACGAAATGATCATCCAGAAAAACGGGAGCACCATGATAAGCGCGCCGAGAACCAGAATGAGATAGGCAACAGACTTTTTTGCAGTTTTCATGACGATACCTCAATAATTCTTCCACTTGCGCTGGACGAAGAGCTGCAGCATGGTAAAGATCAGAACAATGACGAACAGCACAACGGCACTGGCTGCTGCCGGGCCGAGCTTCCACTGTTTGTAGAACATATCAAACAGGTAATACACTACAGTATACAGAGAGTATGCAGAGCCGGGATTACCATTGAACAGTGGGAACAGCTCCGAGAAGACCTTGGAGGCTGAAATGACGTTTACGATCATCGTCAGTCCCAGCGTCGGCGCCAGCAGCGGCACGGTGATTCGGCGGAAAATGCGCCAGGAGGACGAGCCGTCGATGCGTGCTGCGGTGTAGTACTGCGGGTTGATGTTCTGGAAACCGGACAGCAGCAGAATGATGGTAAACGGAAGCATGCTCCAGATGCCGTAGATAATGAGAGCGGCCAGATTATAGTGCGGATCGTTCAGCCAGTTCACGGGGGAAACGCCGAACAGAGACAGTGCATAGTTGATTAGACCGTAATCATAGTTGAACATCCATTTCCATACGAGACCGACCGCCGTGACGGACGTGACCATCGGCAGAAAGTAGCACGTCTGGAACAGCCCCTGCAGGCGCTCGCAGGAGTTAAGCAGCGTTGCAAGCAGCAGAGAGAGCATTGTAACAATCGGCACCACAAAGAGAACGTACAGCGCCGTGTTGCGAAGACCGTTCAGAAAATTCGGATCGTGGAAAATCTCTGCATAATTTCCCAGACCAATGCCGGAAAATTCGCCGGTCATCAGGCTGTAGTCCTCTCGGAAAGAGAGGAGAATAACGTTGATAAAGGGATAGACGGTGAATACCAGAAGGCCGATGAGAAAGGGAAGCAGGAACAGCCCCGGTTCTGCAAAGGTACGAAAAGTCACGCGCTCGCCGTCTCCGCGCGTGCGCAGCTTCCGGCGGCTCATAAGTACCTTACCCCCGTTTTGGCGTCAAAGAGGAATACACCGCGCTTCTTAAGACCGATCGCCAGCTCTGTGCCGGGCAGAAGGTCAAGCTCGGCCGGGACAATTCCTCGCAGCTCGGCTGTGCCAGCCTGTAAGCGAACCAGTTCATCTTTGCCGAGAGAGTAGCGCTCCAGAACTGTTGCACGGAACGAAGGAGTTTCGCTCTGCGGCAGAATGCTTTCTGCGCGGACAGCCAGAACAAGAGCCTGCCCTTCAGAAAGACCTTCCGGAAGAGTCACCGCCGCTGGCACACCGCCCTCCAGGATAAGTCGGCCGCTTTGAATGGTGCCGTGCAGTTGGTTGATGGGAGGTGTGCCGAGAAAATCGGCTGCAAAGAGGTTGCGCGGGTTTTCATACAAGCCGCGTGCGGTATCCTCCTGCTGAAGAATGCCGTCACGCAGCAGAACGACACGGTCGGCAATGCTGCTGGCTTCTTCCTGATCGTGGGTGACAAAAACGGTCGTGATGCCCGCTTCACGCTGGATGCGTCGAATCTCTTCGCGCATTTCCACGCGGAGCTTTGCATCCAGATTGGACAGCGGTTCATCGAGCAGCAGTACATCCGGCCGCTTGGAGAGGGCACGCGCAATGGCGACACGCTGCTGCTGCCCTCCGGAGAGCTCGGCGGGTTTGCGCTTGAGATATGGGGTGATATGCACCATCTCTGCCAGCTCCTGTGCGCGGCGGATGCGTTCCTTTTTGGGAATGCGCTGAATCTCCATCGGGAAGCAGATGTTCTGTAGAACCGTCATATGGGGATAGAGCGCGTAGTTCTGAAAGACAAGGCCAATGCCGCGCTTTTCCGGCGGCAGGCTTGTTACATCGCGGTCGTCAAAGTAGATGCTGCCGCCGCTCACCGGCAGAATGCCGGAGATCATGTTCAGCGTTGTAGTTTTGCCGCAGCCGCTCGGGCCCAGCAGTGCGATAAGTTTGCCGCTTTCCAGTGTGATGGAAAGGTCATTAACGGCGACGGTATCGCCGAAGCGTTTGGTCAAATGTTCCAGTTTGATCTGCATATCCGTATCACCTCAAAATCTCAGAAATGGGGGTGCCGTCTGCATCGGGCATCGTCAGCCCGAGCATGGCGGCCATGGTGGGAGCCTCGTCAACCATGGAGCGGCTGCCGTGAACCGTGCCGGGCTGCACAGCAGGCCCGGCGGCAAAGAATGTCGTGACTTCCTCGCGTGCAGGGCTGCCGCCGTGGGTAGCGACACCGGTTTTTTTGTCGCCCGGCTGACAGCTCCGCCAGAGAGTGTCACCCGCCGGGTATTCTCCAAACGCAATGGGCAAAGCACTTTCCACGACAAAATCGAAGGGGCCGGACAGCCCATAGCGCGCCTGTGCTTCGGCAGTGTCCAGAATCAAATTGAGCTGCACGCTCGGGTCCGTGCGGAGTGCTTCCAATGCTGCCCGTACACGGGCGAGAAGCGCAGGGTCATCGGGGTCGCGCACCTCAATCAGCGCGGCGAGACCGGTGGAGTGACAGACTGCGTCGAAGGAAGCAATCTGCCCCTCAGCATCCAGCGTCAGAAGACCAAGCTGCCGGAAGTAGACATTCATCAGGAAAGCGTCACGGATATCCGTCTGCCCGTGGTCACCGAGGACAACAATATTGGTTTCGTCCAGCGTGCCCTGGCGGCGCAGACACTCCAGTATGGCGCCGAGCTGCTCATCGTGCATACGAAGCTGATCCTCAGCTTCGGCACTTTCCACACCGTAGGTGTGACGCGCGGAGTCCAGATCGCACAGCTTGACGAGCATGACGTCCGGCTGTGGGCCGTCTTCCAGAATATCAAGCGCCAGCGCCATGGTAAACAGGTCCAGACTGCGGGACGGCCCCATCAGATAGCGGCCGTGCTTATAAAAATAACGATCCATCAGATTTGCAGTGGCCGTATTTTCCAGCCATTTCTGCGGCTGGTAGCCCTGGTAGCTGTAAGGAACGATCATCGGCATATTCATGGTATAGTCTGCGCCGCCTGAAACGGGCCAACTCAGCGAGCAGGTCGTCAGACCGTTGTTGCGGGCAATATCCAGCAGGGTTTCGCCGCAGACATCGGATTTCATGCAGTACCACGGCGCATCAAGCCTGCCGCCGCGGATCAGCTTTTCATTGTGGACTATCCCGTGCCGCCCGGCATAGGTACCGGTCAGGATCGAAGTGTGGCAGGTGTAGGTCAGTGCGGGAAGTACAGGCTCGATTTTTTCGACGAGCGCACCGCGCTCCAGAATCTGTGCAAAGTGCGGCATCCGGCGCATACGCGCGATGTCCGATGCACAGAGGGCATCAATGCAGAATACAAGGACTTTGGACATAGACTCTCCTTTCCAATGGAACGGCCGATCGGTGTCCGGCCGGTAATTCGCGGGGAGACAGGGAAGGGGTGTTTGCGTACAGGCGGACGTCCGCCGGGACGTCCGCCTGATTTTACGTGGCGGGAGCCTTTACTTTTTGAGTGCTTCGCGGCAGGCGGCTTCGAATGCAGCGTAGGCCGTATCGGTATCGCTCACATTGAGTGCAACGCTCTGCACCATCTTGTCGATCTCAGTGCGCATGGTCGCTGCACCGGGAACACTGGCCAGCATACCAATGTCATCTGCTTCTTCCGTCAGCGCCTTGACAGCAATATTCGTCTCGGCAAACTTCTGGAATTCTTCACTCTCACGTGCTTCCTTGTAGACGGGAACGGTGCCGAAGGCCTCTGCCCACTGAACAACGTTTTCCGGAGAGGTGAGGAACTTCAGGAACAGATATGCGCCGCGGGCGTGGTCTTCATCGGTGCTGAGACAGGCGAAGTTGTTGCCCCAGGAGGAAATATAGCGAGCAGGGCCTTCCTGCGGGATGGGAACGCAGCCAAGCTCAAACGCTCCATCCACAGCCAGTTCAACATAGCTCACACCGGCGCTCGAACCGATATAAGAGGCGACCGCCTGGCTGCCGAAGGGGCTGGAGAAGAAGACATCCTCGCCGACAAGACGGAAATCACCGGACTTCACCAGATCCGCGAACCAGTTGAGCTTTTCTTTTGCAATCGTCTCATCAATGGCGTAGTTGCCGTCTGCATCAATGTAGCCGCTGCCGGCCTGCATGATGAGACACTGATAGGTGTCCACGAGGGAGTCGGTGCCGAAACCGGGGATACCTTCCTTCTCGTGAATGATTTTACTGCATTCTGCAAGCTCTGTCCAGGTTTTGGGAGCCTTAAGATCATATTTGTCGAACATGGTCTTGTTGTAGAACAGAACCTCGCCCGCTGTGGTGCACGGGAAGACATAGATGCCGTTGCCCCACTGGGTGACTTCTTCATACTGACCTGCGGAGATACTTTCCTTAAAATTCGGGATGCCGATTTCCGGGTCATTGATATAGACGGACAGGTCAACAAGACGGCCCTCATTGAGATAGTTGATAGCGTCAGACGGATACATGTTCACGAGATCCGGGCCTGTCCCGTTGCGGACGGCCTGCATGGTCTTGCTGTCGATTTCGCTGTACGGCTGCTGCTCGGCGACGAGTTCATACTCGTTCTGCGAGGCATTGAAGGCAGCGGCAAGCTCCAGGAACTTTTCTTCATGCTGATCGGTGTAGGAGTGCCAGTAGACAATCTTTGTTTTTTCGGTCTTTGCGGGTTCCGTGGCGTTGTCGGAGTTCTGCGAGTTTCCGGTGCTGTCGTCTGTAGGCCCCGGCTTTTGCGTGCTGCATGCTGCAAACAGGCTTACGGTCATGACCAGGGCGAGCAGAAGGGCAAGAATGCGTACTTTCATGTGTTTTCCTCCATAGTCTCATGATTTATCGGAACGTCGGATGACGCTCACAGCTCAGGTAAGAGTGTCCAAAAATGCGGCGAGTTCTGCGGGTGAGTGGACGACCCAGGTGTATTCCGGCTCATGGACTCCCAGATAGGGATTGATCCAGAGCGTTTTTCCGCCGATAGCGGAGATGGGCATCAAATCGTTGAAGGCGTGATCGCCTATGCTGATCAGAGCTTCCGGACGCGCAAGCAGAGCCGGATCCAGTGCCTTCAAACGGGCGATCATGCCGTACGGCTTGTTTGCGCTGCTGCAAATCTCGTGAAATACTCCGGAAAAGCCGAGCTGACGCAGAAATTCCCTAACGGTCTGCTCATAGGAATTGCTCAGCAGAACGACGCGGCAGCGCTGCTCCAGCCGCACGATCGCCTCGGAAAGTGCCCGGTCGCCGTGCATTCCGGCCTGTTCCATCTGAATGCGGGTCTGACGGTAGACGGTATTGGCGCGGTCACCATCCAGACAGCCAAGTGCATCGCCGAGATAGGCCAGAACGGCCCATGCGTCACCGAGATAGACTACGTCGTCTGCCAGCAAAGCCTCATCATAGGTCATGTCGGGCAGGATCCGCTGCCGAAGGGCCTGCACCAACTCCGGCACGGTAGCTGCATCTGTGCGCCCGGTGCGGTAAAAATAATTCATAGTCAATTCGCGCCCGGCAAAGATATCCTCCGCCAGACGAACCAGTTCCGCTTCCAGCGGTTCAGCCCAGGTTCCGGCGACAAGCGTCCGCAGATAGCCGCGGTGGAAAATGCTGTTTTGATAAATGGTTCCGTCGAGATCGAAAATAACGATCCGATCCGATTTCTGCATGGCGAGCCTCCCTTTTTGCGGCGAATGGCAGGCTCGTGCGGCTCTCCGCCGCGCCCCTGCTGCCGCTGATTGCATTATAGCACAGGAAGATCTGAAAATTTTTTTCGTTTGTGTGAAAATATGTCTTTTTGCGACACCGCCGGTAAGGACTATGGCTGCCCTTATAATAATCTCACGGCCGATAGAAACTATCGGCCGTGAGATTTTCCCTTTTCAATGCTGGGTCGCTTATGCCCCCAAAAGAGCCTTTCCGGATGTCAGCACTCCTGCATGGCGGCGAGAACCTCGTCGATGGTGCGGTAGACGCGGTTGTCCACCAGCCCGCCGACGAAATTGTTCAGCCGGAAGGTTTCATTGTAGTAGTTGCGCACGTCGCTCTTGTAAAGCACCAACTTCTTCCCGAGCCCATAACCCAGGCCAATTTCTGCCGCAGTGCCGGAATCAATTTCTATTCCGTTGCAGTTGACCACTAGATACTCTGCCAGCCGGATCGCCTTCAAATCCATATAAAAGCAACCTGCCTTGACAAGCTCAGAGCTTTCGTTTGTAATCACGATCTCCTGCGGCAAAAACGTCGTATATCCCAGTGCGCGCAGGCGGTCGGAATTGCACTGGTTCGTATAGCGGTCGCCTTCATTGAAAAGCGGGCCAGCCATATAGACAGCGACCTTTCCCTGTTCATATGGGGTCATGTATTTGTTAAGCGCCGCGACGGTTTCTGCGTCGGTGATTTCCTCCAACTCTGGGCGAAAGGGGAAGCCCTGTGTGCCGTACTTCTCCGCAAACACCGGATAGCAGACGCCCTCTCTTTCATAGACTGCATACAGTGGGTCGGTGCTGCTGCCCATATAGTACCTCATGAAAATCCTCCTTGTTTTATGTTGTTTTAATTGGTACTTGGTTTGAACTGTGCATGGAAAAAAACGGGAAAACGCTGCGGTTCAAGAGGAATGGCCTTCCTTTTTTCGCCTCGTAAGGAAAAAGGCCAGCAGAGCACAAAAGGCGAGAACCGCCGCAGCGATTGCGATGAGTTTCCACGGATCCCTCTGCCGCAGAATCACGTGCTGCATCTGCACTTCCGAAGTTGAGTCGGACGGCTGCCGGGAAGACGCCCGCTGCGCCTGCGGCTCTTCGGAAAACTTCGGCTGTGGAATCGAGGAAACGGCAGCACTTTCTGTGTTCCTTGAGGCTTGTGCGGAAGATGCAGGGCGCTTGGAAGGAGCCTTACGGGCCTGCGTATAAGAGCTCCCGCAGACGGTGCAGACATATCTGGTTCCCTGCTTCACAGCACTTCCGGCATTCCAAATATGGCCGACAGCCGGAATCACCTCATGCTCGATGGCACCGCAGGGACAGACGCGGGTTCGCTCGCCGGTTTCCTCGCAGCCTGCCTCACGCACAACAGTCCAGCCATCCGGGTAGGTGTGAACATGATGTTCCCCTGTGCGGACGGTCACAAAGAAGGATGCTGCGGCATCGCCGTAGCGGAGGACGATCTCCTGTGTGCCTATGGTCAAAGGCTCTTTGGAATATTCCAGATGCGCGCCGTCAGCGTCTTCAAATGTGAGGTCATCGTGCTGAATTCGGACACATAGGCCGGTCAGGTCCGGCGATTCTCCGGCGAGGTATTCCAGCTTGTTCGGAAGCCTGAGAATTTCGACAGTGGTTACCGGAAAAGTGAAAGTGACGGCGATCCAGCGGCTATAGGCTGCCTCGCTTCTCGCCCCGCCGCTCACGCTCCAAACGGCTGCGCGGTAGTATGCAGTACCGGGCAGAACCGGAGGAGTATATTCACGGAAAACCGCACCGGAAACGGCGGATGCATCCGAGCCATCGGACACTAGGGCAGAGTACCACTGATATTCCAGCTCACCGCCGTCAGGGGAATGTGCATCGACGGACAACAGCGGCGGCTCCAGCTCCATGGGTAAAACGCAATCCGGCGCTGCGGCGTCAATCACGGGCGCAGCAGGCGTGGCAACGCCCACCTGTGCGCAGAGAAGTGCAAGCAATAGAAAAATGACCGGAAGGGAAACGGCTCGCATGATACCAACTCCTCTTTCTCTTTGTGGAACGGCACGCGGCCCGAATGGAAAATCGAATACTAAATTCATAATAACGTGGGAAATCAGGCGTGTCAATGGCATCTGACAAATTCTCGACAGAAAAAACAAAAAAGTGGCGGCAGCCCAAACACCGGGGCTGCCGCCTTAAAAATTACCGCTGGGAGCGAACACTCTTGACCAGACCGCTGTCAAGCGTAATGCAGACATCCGCCTGTGCGGCAATATCCGCGTCGTGGGTCACAAGAATGAGCGTCTGCCGGAAATCATCCACAACGCGTCGTAAAAGCTGCACGACCTGATCGGAGGTGGCGCTGTCGAGATTGCCGGTAGGTTCGTCAGCAAGAATGATGGATGGTCGTGTCAGCAGTGCACGCGCAATGGCACAGCGCTGCTGTTCACCGCCGGACATTTGCCAGGGATACTTATGCAAAAGATCCGCGATGCCCAACTTCTGCGTGATCTGATCGAAATAGGCCATGTCGGGTTTTCTCCCGTCGAGCAGGACGGGCGCGAGAATGTTGTCCTTGGCCGTGTGCTCATCGAGCAGATTGTAGGATTGAAAAATGAATCCGATCTGACGCCGCCGGAGCTGCGCCAGCCGGGAATCCTTAAGTTTGTAGATGTCCTCTCCGTTCAGGATGACCCGCCCGCCGGTCGGACGGTCAAGACTGCCAAGCAGATGCAGCAGGGTGGATTTTCCGGAGCCGGATTTGCCGATGACGGCATAGAACTTTTCAGCCTCAAACTCCAGATCAACGCCTTTCAGTGCCTGATAGGAAATACCTCCCTGTGTGTAGGTTTTTTCCAGCCCGATGGTTTGCAGCAGCATAGTTTATTCTCCTCTCTCCAAGCCTTTGATGGTACCGATGACGGATGACTGACACAGACGACGATAGGGAAGGACGCGCAGAAGGGTGATCAGGAACAGCGCTGCCAGACTCAAAAGCCCGTGTACTTTCCAGGGATATTGCCACAGAAGGCCCTGCGACAGCGTGGTGATGAGCACAACAGGGGAAAGCGTGTGGAAGCCAGTTGCGAAAAAAGCGCAGGCAAGCAGAATGATCACATAGACAATGTTGGCAAGTATTACCGCCCTCAGACTTTCCAATGCCGCAAGCAGCCAGTGTGTTCTTCGCAGGTCATGCCTGGAAGCGCCGAGGGCACGCAGTATGCCGGTACGCCGCCGCTCCTGCTCGGCCATATCCGAAAGAATGAACAGCAGAATAATCACAACCAGCAGCACAGCTGCTGTGCCGAGCAGAATGGTCAGGCTACGCTGATTTTCGCACGCAGCGTGCTGCTCGGTCTTCTCGCGGTAATAGCTCTTGAATTTCAGCTCCTCCTGCTGGGACAGGTTCCAGTAAGAGGTTGTATGATCCTCCGCGTCGGAGGCGTAGAACTGAAAAACGGTTTTTCCTTTGCAGTATGGACAATGCATTGATTGACTGATCGACTCCCAGTGCGCCTGCTCCGGGGTGTAGCGGCGGCTGGCATTCGGGTAGACCTTGGAAACGAGCGGCTGACCTGAGACGATCACGCCGGGCAACGCACTGCTTTCGAAGAGCCATACACCGGGATATTCGTGCAAAACGGCCAGCACCTCGACGTCAGCCTCTGCAACAGAGGTAATGACCTGTCGTTCCGTCAGCATGTGCGAATCGGCGGAAAGATGGAGAATGTCTCCCGCGCGGATGGTGTCATCGGCGGTGTAGCGATAGGCATCGGCAAAGTCCGAACTGAATTGCAGTTTGTCCTTGCGGGCAAGGTAGTTTGGCATCAGCAGGATGCAGCCCTTACCGGAAAGCAGCTTGTCCATGTCAATTTTACCGGTGTATTCCAGCAGCTTCTGCAGCAGGCGGTTGTCCTGCGTCATGCCTGCAATTTTCACCTTCCAGTCGAGAGAGGAAAGCGTCGGACTGTCCCGATAACCTGCAAGGCTGACATTTTCCGCTGCAAGATAGGCATCAATCTGTGAGGGAGCTTCGCCCAGGTCATCCGGCAGGCCATATTTTTCCAGCTTTTCAGCCAGAAAGCGGGAACCCATTCCGTAACCGGCCGTGAGAACATAGTCAGGCAGATCGGCCCTCTCAACATTGATGCGGTAAGTATCGAATGCAAAATGAGACAGCAGCAGCGTCAGCAGCGCCAGCAGCAGCGAAAGCGCACACAGCAGACGTGCCAGCAGATTGCGGCGGCGATGGAATCGCGCGGCTGCACGCTCCATTTCGGTCAGAGTTCCGCGGCGCAGATCCGCAGCTTTCGGTATTTTTTTGATCGCAACGGTGCTTTTGCCTGTGAGCGGCAGACGCAGGGAATAGAGCAGCGGAAACTGTAGCCCCAGCAGAAGAGCCAAGGCTCCGAAAATGACGCTGCGCAGCAGGAAAATGCTGTCAAAGGCCAGCACGGAGCTGTGATAGTGCCAGCGCAGCGCAGCACTCGCTCCCAGATAACCCAGCGGCAGTCCAAGCAGCATGGATAGCAGCAGGAAGAGCAGGGCCTCTGTGAACTGCATGAGAATGGCCTGCCCTGTATTCATACCGATAGCGCGTAGCATAACAACAGAATGTGCGCGGCGCTTGCTCTGTACCACGCATATGACCAGCACGGCGCAGGCTGAGATCAGTACCAGAATGGTGTTCAGAACCGTGTCAGTCATGCCGGAGGCGGTGGCGGTATCCGGGAATGCATAGGCATTGATGCGGATGTCATACTCATTTTTCTGATACAGACTTGCAAGGTCGGGATAGTAGACATCTGGAATCAGTGAAAGACCGGGGAATTCAAAATCGTTTTTATCATACTCCTCCGCCGTGAACTGGTAGGGCTGGCCGTTCCCGTCAAGGACATCCGGGAAGACATAGTACTCTGTCCCGTCCTCATTGAATTTCCACAGACCATCCAGGCTTACGACTTCCTGTTTTTCCGGATCCCAGCCCTCAAAGCGCACGGTGTCATAAGGCAGGCCGTTTTCGCCCGCGTGATTTCTATATAGGTTATAACAACCGTGTGCCAGCGACTGATCCGCCTTGATTACTGCATCATAGAATTCTGCGAGAGGAAGCTCGCTGCGCAGAAGAAGGCAGTTGTCGTTCGGCGACCAGCCGGTAATGAGATCGTCTACCTGCTGCGTTGCCAGATCAAGATTCCGCTCCAGTATACTGCGGCCTGACGCGGAGAGAAAAGCAGACGGAAGCCTGTGACCACCGGAGTCCCATGTTGCTTCATAGGCTTTGAGAATGCCGCAGACAGTGTAGGGAATGTTTGCGCGCAGACCGTCATAGGTGCGCGAGGTGATGATTGTCTGTCCCTTCCTTTCGCCGAAGGCTTCACCGGAGAGTGTTGACCGCTCCTCACGGCAGGACAGTGTGAGAGGGAAATCTGCACCGGCAACCAGAAGCGGCTCGATTGATACTAATTCGGTAATGTGCATTGGATGGCGCGGTGCATACTGCTGTAAATAGAAGGTAAACGATGTGTCCAACTGATCCGGCGTCATATCCGGCGGATCAACCGGTGCGCCTTCACTTGAAATGCAGTATTCGGTGAGATTGCGGTAGCAAACATTCGCGTAATCGCTGTTTGCCATGTTTTTCTTGGATTCTTCCACAAAGGCGTAGTACTCGTCAAGAAACGCTTCCTTGCAGTACGCAAGGGCGGAACGGAATGCATCTCCCAGCAGGGCGCTCTGATGATACCGGAAGGAATCGCCGGCTGTGCTGTAGGCAAACCACTCATACATGATGGTAACGCGGTCGCCGACGCTTGGCAGCTCGTCGAGTGCAAACTGATTTTCCACGATGAGAATTTCATTCTCCGCTTCCGGCAGCCGGCCGTCGAGCAATTGGAAATTTCCGAGTGCTAACGCCTCAGGCGTCATAACGGAGACACAATCGCCTGTGGAGGTAGCTGACGCAGGCAGCGTGGCACACTGCGCACCCTGCTCGGTTAGAAGGCGCGTCAGCTCCTCACAGTCGGACGCACCCCTGCCCAGGATCATGACCTGCCAGGAACCATAGGTTTTTTCGCGCTGTAACTGTGCTTCCGCCCGCGTGGAGGGCAGAATGATTGCAAGTGCGGACGAGAGAAGAAAGGAGAGTGTGAGCACAATCAGAAGTAGGGAGGATTCCTTTCTGCGCCCGAGCATTCCCTTCCATGTCAGGTGAAACATATGCACCCCTGCCTTTCCTGAGAATATCTATACCTAGTATATATGAAAAGAGAAAAACTGTCAATAGCTTAGGATCGAATGTTCGCGAGGGGGGGACAAAAAACGAAAAATGATGAAAGAAAACGTGCCAGGCAGAGAAAATCTGCATGGCACCTCATCGTCACATATCGACCGCAGGATTCATATAATATATATTCTTTTCGTCAAGACGTTCGCGCAGTCGCTGAATCGCTTCCCCGAAGCGCTGAAAATGCACGACCTCGCGCTCACGCAGGAATTTGATCGCGTCGTTGACATCCGGGTCATCAGAGAGCCGCAGAATGTTGTCATAGGTGCTGCGCGCCTTCTGCTCCGCGGCCATATCCTCCGAAAGATCGGTGATGGGGTCCCCCTTGACCTGCATTGTTGCGGCAGACCATGGCGTTCCGGCGGCGGATTGCGGGTAAACCCCTGCCGTGTGATCGACAAAATATGCGGCGAAACCATTTTCGCGCATCTGTTTTTCTGTCAGGTCGCGTGTAAGCTGGTGGACGATCGCACCGATCATTTCCAGATGTCCCAATTCGTCCGGTCCGCGGAATGATCAACGGGCAGGAAAGCGGGGAAAGAGTGTGAGGCAGAGATCGCTCCCGCCCTTTTCCCGTGAACGTCGCGTCTTGCGGTATACCGCCTTTTGGAGCAGCGTCTTGAGGAACCGGTTTTTTTCTTCCGCATCTGCGGCCAGAGCGTATACGTCAAGCAACTGAAATCCGGCCGGAGGAGAATTTAGCGGCTGCTGCTGTTCGCTATCCAAGGCAGCGATGCGTGCAGAAAGGGCAGCTGCACGCCGTTCCAGCGTGTCCCGGCGGCTGCAATAGAGCGCCGGAGAATAGACGCCCCGCTCTGCAAGCTCGCATGCGCGCTGTAGCTGCGCTGTGACGGAGGCGCGTTCCCGCTCCAAAACGATGCGCTGCCGCTTCAGAGACTCGAAAAAAACATCCTGCGCCGGTGCGAGCGCGTCCAGAGGGAAACCTCCGAGCCAGCACCGCAGACCGTCCAGAATCAGCGCTTCCGTTTCGGACAGATAGGAAGCGACCGTCGGGCAGCCGCTCTTCGGGCAGAGCAGTGCATCCGGCCGCTTGCCGCCATAGGGACGGCGTACCATCATCCGGCCGCAGATGCCGCAGCGCACAAGGCCAGCCAGGGGATTTGCTCCGTGTTCCGGCCTTGGCCCCGGGAGAGGCTTTTGAACTGTCAGGCGCTGCGCGGCATCATCAAAAACAGCCTTGGAGACCAACGCCGGATGACGGCCGGGATAAAGTGAGACCTGCGTGGGCAGTGCAAGCGGCCGGCTTTGCTTCAGTTCTCCGCCGGCAAAATAGCGGATGGTTTTCCGCAGACCGTGCCGGATATATCCGCAGTATTCCGGGTTGGAAAGAATCCGCCGCACGGCGGCGGAAGTCCATTCTGCTCCGCCGGGCGAGGGGAGCTGCAGACCATTCAGATATGCCGCAAGTGCAGCAGGATGCTCCCCGTTGGCGCAGCGAAGGAACAGGTCCTGCACAATGGATGCCTGCGGCTCCTGCGGGCTCAGAGTCCAGCCGCGTTCTTTCTTGAGCTTTACGCGCATATAGCCGTAGGGGGCGGTATGTCCGATGAACTTTCCTTCCTGTACCGAGGCTTCGCGCCCGCGTGCCAGACGCCGCTTGATCATTCGGTACTCAAAACGCGCGCCCTGCGCCCGGTATTCCATGGCTTCTTCGTCCGTTTCCCGGCGCAGATCGTAAATACGCTCATGAGTGAGCAGGAGAGTGGAGGTCCACTTGAAAGCGTCGAGCACAACACCCTGATCCCGCATTCCGCCTCGCCCAAGGCGATCTACGTCCATACACAATACGGCGTCCCAGCACCCCGATTCAATCTCGCGGAGAAGCTGCATCATGTGCGGACGCTCAGCGATGGTATCGCCGGTGACGACTTCCTCATAGATTTTTGAAACGTTCAGCCCCCAACGATCTGCGTCTGCCAGCAAAATGGCTCGGTGGCGTGCCAGCGTATCTTCTCCGCCGTTCTGCTCCAGTTCCAGATCGCGGCGGGATTTTCTCAGGTAAATACAGACGCGCCGTAGCAGCGAAAGATCGACCGGTTCCATGCTCTGCCCCCCCTTCTGCTGCTATTGTATGGGGCAAATGGGAAAACATACCTGACACAAAGACTGCATGAGGAGGTGAGACGATGGAGGAATTTGAACTAGAGAACGGGAAAGTTCTGATCAGCAGCGACGCTTATGTACAGAACACACCGGAGCAGAACGAAGCCGCGCGCTGTCTTGCACAGCGTGCGGCCTGGGAAATATTGCAGAAGAGAGATTCAGTCCGGTATGCTCTGGAGATCCTGTAGGACAAATTCTGCAAAACGCTTTGCGGCAGCGGAGGGCTCTGCTCCGCGAAGCGTACACATCGAAACGGAACGTGCGGGGAGCTGCTCAGAGAGCCGCAATTCCCGGATGACGCCGCGGTTCAGACCGGAGAGGGACATCTCCCGTGTGACGCAGGCGACGCCGAGACCGATGCGCGCCAGGGAAATCAGCAGGTTATGGCTGGCGGATTCCATTTCCGGCTCCAACTTCAGGCCGCGCTGCAAAAACTGCGCTTCCAGAAAACGACGGGAACTGGCGTCACGGTCGAGCACCAAAAGGGGGAACTGTGCAATCTCCGCAAGAGAGTAGATTTTCTCAAAATCGCAGGGGAAATCCGGTGCGGCGACGAAGGCGGTGTGCGTGGCAAAGCATCGCACGGATTGAAAACTTCCGCCGGCGGGCGGCGTGGTGGCAAAGGCAAGGTCGATTTGTCCATCCTTCAGCCCTTCCAGCACTTTTTTGCTGGTTCCTCCGTGAATATGGATCCGAATCTGCGGGTAGGCTTTATGATAGGCTTGTAGGATGGGCATGAGGTAATATTTCATCAGCGTGCTGTTGCTGCCGATGGACAGCTCGCCTGTGACCAGCTCGCGCATCTGCTGAAGACGATGCTCTCCGGATTGCAAAAGTGTCAGTGCCTTGCCGACGTAGTCATAAAGCTGCTGCCCTTCCGCCGTCAGGCTTACGCCGCGCGGATGGCGCGCAAAAAGCTGTGCCTGAAGTGTGGCTTCCAGTGATTTTATACTCTGGCTGACGGCGGACTGCGAGATATAGAGCCGCTGTGCGGCGGCCGTGAGGTTGCCGCAGTCGGCCACTTCCTTAAAAATCCGGTATTGTTCCAGTTTGGCGATCATAGCACGGCTCCATTCGTTTTGCTTATATCAGATATTAAAACTAACTATTTTACTTATGCCTATGTTCGTATTATACTAAGGCGGTTGAGAAAATGCAAGTACGGAGTGAATGCTATGGAAAAGAATTATGATGTTGTAATCGTCGGCGCCGGCCCCGGCGGGATCTTTTCGGCCTTTGAACTGACGCAGAAGAGGTCTGAACTGCGCGTGGCTGTCATCGAGGCGGGACATCCGCTGGAGAAACGCCGCTGCCCCATCGACGGAGATAAGGTCAAAAGCTGCATCAAGTGCGGCTGCTGCTCTATCATGAGCGGCTTTGGCGGCGCGGGGGCATTCTCTGATGGAAAATATAATATCACGAACGATTTCGGCGGCACGCTCTATGAGCATGTCGGTAAGAAGCAGGCTATCGACCTGATGAAATATGTGGATGAGATCAATCTGCGCTTTGGCGGTGAGGGAACGAAGCTCTATTCCACGGCCGGGACACGCTTCAAAAAGCTGTGCCTGCAGCACAAGCTGAACCTGCTGGACGCCTCAGTGCGGCACCTTGGAACGGATATCAATTACGTCGTTCTTACGAACCTTTATAACGAGCTGCGCCAGCGTGTGGATTTCTACTTCGATACACCTGCACATGAGATTGAGAAAACGGAAAGCGGCTATTGTATCGACTGCGGAGATAAGCGCTTCACCTGCCGGGAATGCGTCGTTTCCGTCGGACGCAGCGGAAGCAAGTGGATGGAAAATGTGTGCGCGCATCTGAACATCCCGACGAAGTCCAACCGTGTTGATCTCGGCGTGCGCGTCGAGCTTCCGGCGGTGATCTTCTCTCATCTGACCGACGAGCTCTATGAGAGCAAGATCGTCTACCGCACACAGCAGTTTGAAGACTGCGTGCGTACCTTCTGCATGAATCCGAATGGTATGGTCGTCAATGAGAATACGAACGGCATCGTCACCGTCAACGGTCACAGTTACGAGGGCAAGGAGCTGCAAACCGACAATACAAACTTTGCACTTTTGGTTGCCAAGCACTTCTCCGAGCCTTTTAAGGACAGCAACGGCTATGGCGAGAGCATCGCGCGCCTGTCAAATATGCTGGGCGGCGGTGTGATCGTGCAGCGATTCGGCGACCTGATCCGAGGCCGCAGAAGCACGGTCAAGCGCATCGAGGAAGGGCTTGTCACGCCCACACTGGCGGCGACGCCGGGCGATTTGAGCCTTGTCCTGCCAAAGCGGATTCTGGACGGTATCATTGAGATGATCTATGCACTGGATAAGATCGCGCCTGGCACGGCGAATGACGATACGCTGCTCTACGGTGTTGAAGTTAAGTTCTATAACATGGAAGTTGAACTCGATGAGAATCTGGAAACCCTGCACAAGGGACTCTATATCATCGGAGACGGCAGCGGCGTGACGCACTCCCTGTCCCATGCTTCTGCCAGCGGCGTTTATGTCGCGAGAAAAATTGCACAGGCACTCTGATTTCAAGAAAGGAAACCAATACAATGGAAAGAAAAGTTGGAACGATCTCCCGTGGCATCCGCTGCCCCATCATCCGCCAGGGCGATGATCTGCCCGCAATTGTCACACAGTCTGTGCTTGGTGCGGCACAGAGCGAAGGCTTTACGCTGCGCGACCGCGACGTGGTTGCAATCACGGAATCTGTCGTTGCCAGAAGCCAGGGCAACTATGCGAGTGTGCAGGATATGGCAGCGGACGTTCGCGCCAAGCTGGGCGGCGAAACTGTGGGTGTGATTTTTCCCATTCTCTCCCGCAATCGCTTTGCCATCTGCCTCCGCGGAGTGGCGCTGGGAGCGAAAAAGGTCGTCCTGATGCTGAGCTATCCCTCGGACGAGGTCGGAAATTGCCTGGTTTCACTGGACAAGCTGGATGAGGCCGGCGTCGATCCCTATGCCGACACTCTGACGCTGGCGGAGTACCGCGAGAAGTTTGGCGAAAACCGCCATGAATTTACCGGCATTGATTATGTTGGCTACTACGAGCAGGTCATTCGTGAGGCCGGTGCCGAGGCAGAAATCATCTTCTCCAATCAGGCGAAAACCATTCTGAACTATACGAAAAATGTGCTGGCCTGTGATATTCATACCCGTGCGCGCACCAAACGCATCCTTCGCGCAGCGGGTGCAGAGCGTGTGTGCGGTCTGGATGATCTGCTGACGGCTCCCGTAAACGGCAGCGGATACAATCCGGATTTCGGCTTGCTCGGCACGAACAAGGCAGACGAGAACACAGTCAAGCTCTTCCCGCGCGACTGCGGCGCCTTCGTTCGCGAGGCGCAGAAGCGCCTGATGGAGGCGACGGGCAAAAAAATTGAGGTTATGGTCTATGGTGACGGCGCTTTCAAGGATCCGCAGGGCAAGATCTGGGAGCTGGCGGACCCCTGCGTCAGTCCGGCCTACACAGACGGTCTTGTGGGAACGCCGAACGAACTGAAGCTCAAGTACCTGGCTGATAATGCCTTCAAGGGGTTGGAAGGAAATGCGCTTGAAACGGCGATTACGGACAGTATCCGCGCAAAGGACGGCGATCTGACCGGCCATATGGTCTCTGAGGGAACTACGCCGCGGCAGCTTACCGACCTGATCGGCTCCCTGTGTGATCTCACCAGCGGCTCCGGCGACAAGGGAACGCCCATCGTGCTTGTGCAGGGCTATTTCGATAACTTCTCCAATGATTGATATACAGCGCCTCCGGAGTCCTCTCCGGGGGCGCTGTTGATAATAATACGAGCCGGATTCTTCGGTACCAATGTCCGTAAGCAGTCCCTTGAGCTCCGGGAAGGGCATGGAGTAGCGCTGAGACAGATAGCGAAGCGATGCACCCAACTCTCCATCCGGCCCGCCGGATGGCATTGACCTGCAAAAAAATCAGAGCGAGTATCGGTAGAAAATTGTCAGACGTCCGCTGGATTTGTCAAATTCGCAGCGTTCCACAATGGCCATAATGGCGCGATGCAGAGCTTCGGTTCCTGCGCAGGGAGCGGTGAGCTCAGACAAAGCGGTGCGAATATCCGCTTCCGGCGGTGATGCCGGTGCTGTCTGCGGCAAGGAGGAAGGGCGTTCTGCTTCCAAAGCGCGGCGGCGGCCGCCGTATTCCTCCAACGTTAGAATTCCATTCAAATAGGCATCAGTGAGTCGCGTTAACATCTGCTCCATGCGGCGTATGCGTGTCTTTTCCATTTCGGGCTTGCCGCGATTCTGTATGAGCGGCGCAAGAAAACCGATGTCAGCCGCTGCGGACAGATCCCGTCGCAGATGTGCGAGCAGCGCATGCTCAAGAAGAGCCGCGGAAATGTGCTGGCTGGAACGGCAGCGCCCGCGCAGATATGCACTGCATTTCAGATAACTGCCTGCACAGACGAGCGGCGCGCCGCAGGCAGCGCATCGGACAACGCCGGAGAGCCAGTGCTTTCTGCCCGAGGGAGGACGCGCACGATAAGCATACCGTGCTTTCGTTTCATCGAGGCGGCGCTGGACGGCATCCCATAGGGAAGGGGAAATCAGAGCCTCGTGTTCCGCATCGGTGATGATGAGGGCGGGATCGTCGAATTTTCGCCCGGTTCGCCCGACTGGGTTCCACCGCAGCTTGCCGAGGTAGACGGGATTGCGCAGAATATATTCAACCGTCCGGCTCTCAAAGGCACAGCCGCGGCGGGTGATGACACGAAGTTCTCCCAACCAGCGCGCAAGCGCGAAGCAGCCCGCACCGTCTGCACAGCGGCGAAACAGCTCTTGCACCAAGGGCGCTTCCTGCTCGTCCGGTACATATCTGTGTGCCTGTATCCGATAGCCAAAGGGCGGGGGCGTCTGAACCCCGCCGCGCAGCGCCTTTTCGGTCATGCCTTTTTTGACCTCCTGACTGAGGTTGATGCTGTAAGCCTCCGCGAAACTTTCATAAATTGCCTCCATGACGCCGGCGTAGCTTCCTTCCGCCAGTGGCTCACGGATGGAAATGACCTCTACACCGGCGCGCTTCAGAATGGACTTATAGACGACGCTGTCCTCACGGGAGCGGGCAAACCGGTCAAATTTATGTACGAGGACGACAGAGAACAGCCCTGCTTTCGCGTCTGTAATCATGCGCTGAAATGCGGGGCGCTTTTCGGCACGGCGGCCGGAAAGCCCCTCGTCGGCATAGACGAAACGGTCGTCCAGAAGCAGACTGTGCGCCTGTGCATACTCACGCAGCTCACGGAGTTGGGCGGCGGGGGAGTATTCGGTTTGATCTTCCGTCGATACACGAATGTAGGCAGCGGCAGATAGCTGCATGTTCCTCACCTCCACTGAAAGCCTATGCACGGAACGGAAAAGCATACCGGCACAATTGGCGGAATAAGCTTTTCGGCGGGAGGAATGAAGAATGCATTGTGAGATTAAACCTGAGAGTTATGTTAACTCGAAAAAGGAGAAGGTCCCTTTTGAAACCCTTGCAGAGGAGCGCAAAAAGTGCGCAGCCACCGAGCTGAAGCTGAGATGGCTGCGCGAACTATTTGCGGGAAAAGCGGAATTTCAGGAGAAGCGTCAACGGTGGTGACAGGCTCCAAGCTGATAGAATGCGACGGCGCTGGCCGCAGCAACATTCAGAGAGTCCACCCCGTGCATCATGGGAATGCGCACGGTATAGTCGCAGGCGGCGATGGTCTGTGAAGCCAGGCCGTCGCCCTCTGTCCCGAGGACAACGGCGAGCTTTTCAACAGCTTCCAGACACGGGTCTGCAATGTGCAGAGAATCGTCGCGCAGTGCCATGGCAGCCGTGCGGAAGCCGAGAGTGTGCAGGAAATCCGTCCAGCCCTCTTCAGGCAGAAAGGCCCATGGCACCTGAAAGACCGTACCCATGCTCACCCGCAGAGCACGGCGGTAGAGAGGGTCGCTTCCTGCGTTGGTCAGAAGAACGGCCTGCATACCGAGCGCGGCGGCAGAACGGAAAATCGCGCCCAAGTTGGTGGGATTCATCACGTTTTCAAGAACGGCAATGCGGTTCGCATTTTTGCAGACCGCTTCCGGAGCAGGAAGCGGTGGACGACGCATTGCGCAGAGCATCCCACGTGTCAGATGAAAGCCGGTGATCTGTGTCAGTACGTCCAACTCTGAGACATAAACCGGGATTTCAGGGCAGCGTGCCAGAATTTCTTTTGCCTTTCCCTCTGTGTGCTTTCGCTCCATCAGGAAGGAAACCGGCACACAGCCGGCATCCAGCGCCCGCCCGATGACCAGCGGGCTTTCCGCAATAAACAGCGCGTTGAGTGGGTCGGCGCGGTTGACAAGCTGATTCTCTGTCAGCCGTGCGTAGACATCCAGCTCCGGTGCGTTAAAATCTGTAATCTCAAAAATCCGGGACATTCCGTGTTCCTCCATGCCGTATTTTCTATATTATAGTAAGGCCGGAGAGAAAAAGCAAATATAACATCCGGCGGCCGGAGAAAAAGCAAAGTTGCTGTTGACATTTTGATCAAATCCTGTTATATATGTGTGTGGACTATAGACAGGGAGTGCGGATATGAAGAGAATAGTATGCCATATAAAAGTCTATGCGGTGATCGTGCTGAGTGCGATAATCCTTGGTGCCAGCTATCATCTTTTTATTTTCCCGAATCAGTTTGCACCAGCCGGCATCCCCGGTATTGCAACGATGATTCAGTATGTGTTCGATTTTAAGGTCGGCTATATGAATATCATCGTAAACATCCCGCTGGTGATTTTGACCTTTTTTATCGTCGGACGGAAATTCACGATACGTTCCGCCGTGTTCTCGGCTGTGTTTTCCGTGGTTTTGCTGGTGATGTACAAGCTCCCGCTGGAGCATTTCATTTATGTGACCTCCAATGGCACAAGCAAGATTCTTGCGCCTGTGGCAGCCGGCGTGATCAGCGGCTTCTGCTACGGCTGTGTAATGCGTCTGGGCGGCAGCACCGGCGGTACCGATCTGGTAGCCGCACTGATTCATCACAAGTATCCGGAGTATAATCTGGTATGGGTCATTTTCGGCATCAACGCCATCGTGGCGGGAATTTCCTATGTGGTTTATGATTTCCAGTTTGAACCGGTCATTCTCTGCCTTACGTACTGCTTTATTTCCGGTCGCGTCAGCGACGCAATGCTCAAGGGCTTCAAGGAAGCGGTTAAGTTTGAGATCATTACCGATCAGCCGGACGAACTGGCCGATGCGCTGATGAAGCGGCTGAAGCACGGCGTGACGGAGGTTCCGGCCATCGGCGGCTTTACACATCAGAATAAGACAATGCTGATCTGCGTGATCAATAAGACTCAGATCGTCGAATTCCAGCGCGTGATGCAGCGTTTCCCCAATTCCTTTGCTTATTTGACCAGTGTCAAGGAAACAATGGGCAACTTCAAAAAAATCAAATCCTGAATGTGAAAAGCGCCTCGGCAGAGCCGGGGCGCTTTTCACGCAAAAGCCCGGCTGCTAATGCAGCCGGGCAAAACACTATCTGATTCCGGGGATCAGCAGAAGGGCGGTGCCAAAGTAGATCAGCAGCGACAATGCGTCCACGATTGTTGTAATGAAAGGACTGGCCATGACCGCAGGGTCAAAGCCGATCTTCTTAGCCAGCATCGGAAGGGAACAGCCAATGACCTTGGCGACCAGCACCGTCAGTGCCATAGTGATACACACGACCAGCGCGACCATAATAGAAACGTCCTCATTACCCATGAGCAGGCGATCGACCAGCAGTATTTTCAGGAAACAGGCAGCAGACAGAGCAATGCCGCAGAGAACTGCCGTGCGGATTTCCTTCCAAATGACACGGCCGATGTCCGGGAAGTTCAGCTCACCCAAAGACAGCGCACGGATGACCGTGACAGAGGACTGGGAGCCGGAATTGCCGCCGGTGTCCATCAGCATGGGAATAAACGCGGTCAGCGCAACCTGTGCAGCCAGAGCGTGTTCGAATTTGGTGATGATCAGGCCGGTGAAAGTGGCCGAGACCATCAGGAGCATCAGCCAGGGAATGCGGTGCTTGAACAGATCAAGGGTCGTCGAACGCAGATAGGTCTTGTCCGACGGCGTCATGCCGCCCATGATCTCCATATCCTCTGTTGCCTCGTCTTCCATGACGTCCATGGCGTCGTCGAAGGTAACGATGCCGACCATGCGGTTTTCACCGTCCACAACAGGCAGCGCAAGGAAATTGTATTTGGAGAGCATCCGTGCGACCTCTTCCTGGTCGGTCTGGGTGCTGACGGAGATGACATTCGTTTCCATCAACTCACCAATTTGCATGCTGTCGTCCTGCGCCAGCAGAAGATCCTTGACCGTAACCAAGCCCTGAAGCAGACGATCGCGGGTGACATAGCAGGTGTAGATGGTTTCCTTGTCTACGCCCGTTCGCCGGATACGGAGAATGGATTCTTCTACCGTCATATCGGGCCGCAGGGACACATATTCCGTCGTCATGATGGAACCGGCGGAGTTTTCAGGATAGCGCAGAATCTCATTGATGTCCTTACGCATCTGTGGGTCCGCCTGAGAGAGAATACGCCGCACCACGTTGGCTGGCATCTCCTCGACGATGTCTACCGCATCGTCCACGTAAAGCTCATCGACGACCTCGCGCAGCTCGGAATCGGAGAAGCCGCGAATCAGCAACTCCTGCGCATCCGGCTCCATTTCCACAAAGGTTTCCGCAGCCAGCTCCTTCGGCAGCAGCCGGAAGAGCAGGGGCAGCCGCTCCTCCTCCATGGAATCAAAAACGGAGGCAATGTCCGCGGGATTCATCGTAATCAGAATATCGCGGATTGTCGGGTACTTTTTTTCGGCCAAAAGCGCCTCCAGTGTGCTTTCGACCGTAATGTTATGTTCTGCCATCGGTCTTTTCCTCCTGATACATAATTTGTCAGAGATTCGGAAGCAGACACGGCAGCCAAAGACAGATCAGGAACGTCCTGCACGGGCGCAGAGCCGTTCCCTCCGACCTCGGCCTATCGGTGTGCCGTTAGTACTCCCAGCGTCCATGACGTTCCCACCTTTCCTGGATAAGAATTAGAAATAATCCACTACATATCTTATGTTATTTTGTGCTTTTTGTCAACCCGGAAAAGAAAAATCAGACAGGAACGGAAAACTGCTTTCGATTCTCTTCTGAATGTGGTAGAATACTGGGGAATGATGAGAAGAAGAGGATTTTACAATGGAAACAGAAAAGTTATATTACACGCAGCCAAAATGCCGCGAGACGCAGGCGCGAGTGCTGGGCTGTACCCCTGTGCAAAATGGGTGGGAGATTGTCCTGGATCGCACGATTTTCTATCCGGAAGGCGGTGGGCAGCCCAGCGACCTGGGAAGCATCGCGCAGGCGCACGTGCTGGAGGTGCATGAACGCGGCGGAGAAATCCTCCACCTGTGCGATGCACCGCTGAAGCCGGGAAGCAGTGCAGACTGCCGCATCGACTGGGCGCGCCGCTTTGACCTGACACAGCAGCATTCGGGCGAGCATCTGGTTTCCGGTATTGTCCACGCGCGCTTTGGCTATGAAAACGTCGGCTTCCATATGGGCAGCGAAGTCATTACCATCGACTTCAGCGGTGAATTGACACAGGAGCAGCTCGCACAGATCGAACGCGCGGCGAATGAGGCGGTTTGGGCGGACTTACCTGTCAGAATCTGGTATCCCGAACCGGAAGAATTGAAGCTGCTTCCTTATCGCAGTAAGAAGGAGCTGACGGGAGCCGTGCGCCTGGTGCAGTTCGGAGAGATCGACCTGTGTGCCTGCTGCGGTACGCACGTGGAACGCACGGGAGAGATTGGACTGATCAAGTTGCTTTCTGCTGTGCGTTTTCACAGCGGCTCTCGGGTGGAAATGCTCTGCGGCGGGCGCGCATTGAGCTATCTGAACCGTATATATGCGCAGAACCGGGAAATTTCCGGTCTGCTTTCTGCCAAAATGCTGGAAACGGCGGAGGCGGCGCGCCGGCTGTGTGCCGAGGCGGAGCAGCGGAAATTCCGTATGAATCAGACGGAAAATGCGCTATTTGCTCTGCGTGCCGAGACAATGCGCGGCAAGGGCGATGTGCTTCTGATTGAGGAACCGATGCAGCCCGATGCTGTACGGCGTCTGGCCGATGCGGTGATGCAGACCTGCGGCGGCAGGTGCGCGGTTTTTGCCGGAGACGGTGAGAACTACAAGTATGCGGTTGCACAGAAGGACGGTGATGTGCGCACGATTGTGAAGGAGCTCAATGCTGCGCTTTGCGGCCGTGGCGGCGGAAAACCGGCCTTTGCGCAGGGCTCTGCTGCGGCGAGCCGGGCGCAGATCGAGGCGTTTTTCTACTCCCACTTTGGAAAATTGAACCTGCAGTAAGCTTTTCCTCCTTCCAGCGGTGTGCCGGAGAGCAGCGCGAGCTCTGATACGGTCAAGAATACAAAGCCGCGCGGCTCCAAAAGATCAATGATGTGCAGCGCGGCTTCCACGCTGGAGTCATGCATGTCATGCAATAGAATGATGTCTCCGTTTTCCGCGTGCCGGACGACAAAATCCACAACGGCAGCGGCAGGGCGGTTGCGCCAGTCCTCCGGGTCGATGGACCAGAGAAGGACGGGGGCCTCCGCGCAGGCAGACCGGGCAAGCACGTTCGGATCATACAGGCCGCCCGGTGGACGCAAAAGATACGGCTTTTGCCCTGTTGCGGCTGAAATCTTTTCCTCTGCCTTCTGCAAATCGTCGCAGACAGCCTCTGCGCTCATGTGAGTAAAGAATTCGTGCCGGTCACTGTGGCTGCCGATCTCATGCCCCTCTTGTGCAATGCGGGCGGCAAGTGCTGGATACTGCTCGACACGGTAACCGCAGAGAAAAAAGGTCGCGTGGACGTCCCGTGCGGCCAGACCGTCGAGCAGGCGCTCGGTGCACCGCCCGGATGGGCCGTCGTCAAAGGTCAGGGCAATGTATTTTTGCGGTGCTTCCGCGTGAACGGTGGGGCAGAGAATTGCGCACAGCGTTATAATGGCAAGAAAGCGTTTCATGATATCGTCCCCTTTCGGGATAGTATGTGCGTCCGGTGAAGGTCAGACGATGTAATTTTTTGGAAAAATGGGAGAAACAATTATGATAGAATTACGCTGCCCTGTCTGCGGCGCGGCCATACAGCAAGAAGAAAAAACGTGGCGCTGCGGAAACGGCCATGCTTTTGATGTGGCCAGACAGGGATATGTGAACCTGCTGCCCGTGACGCAGAAACATTCTCTGCATCCGGGTGACACAAAAGAACAGGTTGCCGCGCGGCGGGATTTTCTCGATGGCGGCTTTTATATGCCCATTGTGCAGACACTGTCAGAGCTTTTGCGTGAGTACTCTCCGCAGTGCAGAGCAGTGCTGGATGTTGGCTGCGGAGAGGGGTATTATCTTTCCAAATTGCCGCAGATCCCGGAGCGCTGGGGAATAGATGTGTCCAAAGAGGCGGTGCGCCATGCGGCCGCACGGGAGAAAAACGCGCGGTTTCTGGTCGCTACGGCGTCGCACCTGCCGTTTGCGACAGCGTCTTTTGACGCGGTCTTATCCATGTTTGCGCTGACAATGCCGGAAGAGTTTTTCCGCGTTCTGAAAGCAAACGGCATTTTTATCCAGGTGCTGGCCGGAGAGCATCACCTGCCGCATCTGAAATCGTTGATTTACCCCGAACAGAAGACGAGGGAAAAACTCCTGCACCCGCAGCTTCCGGGCTTTACCAGACTTCACAGCCGGACGCTGGAATTTCGCTTTGATTTGACAGAGCCGGCGCAGGTGCAGAATCTGCTGTATATGACGCCACACGTCTGGCGCATTACCAGGCAAGGGGCAGATCGCCTGCGGCAGACTCCGTCACTGAGCGATGATGCGCAGGTTGTATTTAATGTCTACGCTGGACATTCGCTTGAAAATCTGTTAAAATAATAACAATCTGATTTTTTGGAGTTTTTTATGCTGGAAAAGCTGAAACTGGTTGAGGAAAAGTATATTGAGCTCTGTGCGCGTGCGGAGCAGCCGGATTTTTATGCCGACCCAAAACGTGCAGCAGCATATTTGAAGGAACAGAAGGAACTGGAGCCGGTTGTTACAGCCTTCCGTGCCTATCGCCGTGCCCAGCAGGACATGCAGGATGCCTCGGAACTCATGGCCGGGCAAACGGATGCGGAGCTGAAGGCGCTGTGCCAGGAGGAGTATGCCACGGCGAAGAAGCGCGGCGAGGAGTTGGAGCAGGAGCTGAAGATTCTCCTGCTGCCACACGATCCCAATGACGACAAAAGCGTCATCATGGAGATTCGCGGCGGCGTCGGCGGCGAGGAAAGCGCGCTGTTTGCGCACAGCCTTTTCCGAATGTATTCCCTCTATGCAGCCTCCAGGGGATGGTCAATCGAGCTGCTCAACTACAGCGAAACCGAGTTGGGCGGCATCAAGGAGGCGGATTTCGTCGTCAATGGCGCGGGCGCCTATTCCCGGCTGAAGTTTGAATCCGGCGTCCATCGGGTACAGCGCGTGCCGGAAACGGAATCGGGCGGCCGTGTGCATACTTCTACGGCTACCGTTGCGGTTCTTCCGGAAATGGAAGAGGCAGATGTGAGCATCCGGCCGGAGGACATTGAAATGCAGGTCTATCGCTCTTCCGGCGCGGGCGGCCAGCACATCAACAAAACCTCCTCGGCGGTGCGGCTGATTCATAAGCCGACAGGCATTGTTGTATCCTGTCAGGAGGAGAGAAGCCAGTTTCAGAATCGTGAAAAGTGCATGATGATGCTCTCTTCCAAGCTCTACCAGATCGAACAGGAGAGAATAGAATCTGCGGTTTCCTCTGAGCGCAGAAGTCAGGTGGGCAGCGGGATGAGAAACGAAAAGATCCGCACCTACAATTTCCCGCAGAGCCGCGTTACCGATCACCGTATCGGTTTGACGCTCTATAAAATCGACGCCGTGATGAACGGTGCGCTTGATGAGATCATCGACGCGCTGATTGCGGCAGATCAAGCGGACAAGCTCCGCAGAAGTGAAAGTGAGAAGCAATGAAAACCTTGATGCTTTCGGCGGAAAAACAGGAGGACATCTCGCTTGCGGCGCAGATGCTCCGGGAGGGGAAGCTTGTCGCGATCCCGACGGAAACGGTCTACGGCCTTGGAGCAAACGGTCTGAACCCGGATGCCGTTCTGCATATTTTTGAGGCCAAAGGACGCCCGCAGGACAATCCCCTGATTCTTCACATTTCCGAGCCGCAGGAGATGGAGAACATCTGCCATGATATTCCGCAGGCGGCGTGGCTGCTGGCAGAGCATTTCTGGCCGGGCCCCCTGACCATGGTGCTGCCCGTGCGTGGTTGTGTGCCCAAACGAACAACGGCGGGGCTGGATACAGTGGCGGTGCGCTGTCCCAAGACGGCGGCGACGCGCGAGCTTATCCGGCTGGCAGGTGTTCCGGTTGCTGCGCCCTCGGCCAACCGTTCCGGAAAACCCTCGACAACGACGGCGGCACACGTCCTGCATGACATGGACGGGCGCATCGACGCAATTTTGGACGGCGGTCCATGCGAAGTTGGCGTGGAGTCGACCATTGTTGATCTGACCGGAGAACGGCCACGATTGCTGCGGCCGGGCGGCGTGACGCCGGAGGAGCTGAAAGCGCTTCTGGGCGTTCTGGATATTGACCGCGCGGTGCTGGGACAGATTGCAAACGATGCGGTGGTTCGTGCGCCGGGCATGAAATACAAGCATTACGCGCCTGCGGCTGAGGTTATCATTGTATCGGGCGAGCGCCAAGCGGCCGCGAGGTATATTCATCGTCACTTTGCCGCGGGGGATGCAACGCTGTGCTTTGAAGAGGAGCTTTCCTTGTACGGCGACTGCAATCCTATGGCATATGGCAGGCTGGATGCACCGCAGACGCTTTCGGCGGGGCTGTTTGCTGCACTGCGTGAGCTTGACCGGCCGGACGTGCGGGTGATTTTTGCACGATGCCCGGAGGGCGGCGGCCTTGCTTATGCCATCGGGAACCGGCTGAAAAAGGCGGCAGGCTTCCATATCGTCAATGCGGAGCAGGAAACATGAGAATTCTCGGGATTACCGGCGGAACGGGCAGCGGAAAGACCACGCTGCTTCGCTGTGTTCAGCGGCGCGGCGGCATGGTGATCGACTGCGACGAGCTGTATCACGAGCTGCTGCGCGAGGACGCTTCACTGCTGCAAGGCATTTCCGAACGATTTCCCGGCGTGCTCGCGCAGGGCGTGTTGGATCGCAAAAAGCTGGGCAAGCTGGTGTTTGGGGATGCTGCGGCGCTGGAAGCGCTGAACGCATTGACGCATGGCGCGGTGTATCGCGCCGTGCAGAAGAGACTCTCTGCCGCACGGCGGGCCGGAGCGGCGCTGGCTGCCATTGATGCCATTGCGCTGTTTGAAAGCGGCCTTGCAGCCCTATGCGACCGGACAGTGGCTGTCACTGCGCCGCGGGAGCAGCGCATTATACGCCTGATGCACAGGGAGGGAATTCCGCGCGATTATGCCGAGCGGCGTATTGATGCACAGAAGCGCGACGAGGCTTTTTCTCAGATGGCGGATGTGACGCTGAAAAACGCCGGGACACAGGCAGAATTCGAAGAAAAGTGTGAGCAATTTCTGAAAGGAGTTTTTCATATGGACAAGAAGTACGAAGCATTGCGCGAGGAGCTTCTCTTTGCGCCGAAGAACGGTTATGACCGCATCAGTGAGCAGGATCTTGCTGAGATGGAGCCGTATTGCAAGGACTATATCGACTTTATCAGCACCTGTAAGGTCGAACGCGAGGCTGTGGAGTGGACCATCACAGAAGCGGAGAAGGTGGGCTTCCGGCCGCTGATTCCCGGCATGCAGCTCAAGCCAGGTGATAAGGTCTATGGCAACAACCACAAAAAGAGCGTGGTGTTTGCCGTTGTCGGCAAGCAGTCCTTGAACGAGGGTACGCACATCTGCGCTGCGCACATCGACTCTCCGCGCCTGGATCTGAAGCCGAATCCTCTGTATGAGGACTGCGAAATGGCCTTTTTCAAGACGCATTATTACGGTGGCATCAAGAAGTATCAGTGGACGACGACCCCG